>NZ_DBFSAP010000045.1:0-31179 GCF_048412355.1 Ellagibacter sp. | reverse complement strand
CTTTTCCTCCATGCTTCTTCCTTTCTCTCGGGAGGGCCTTCGGCCCTCGCCTCCAGAAAGGAATTCTCGAACTCAGCCGGACATGTCCGGCTGAGTTCGAGAACGAAACTTAAGTGTTCGGATGAACTTGCAAATTAACCGGATTCCAGGAACATACCGCCAAACACATAATGTTGCGAGAATATTGACTCGCACAATATTGCGAACTATCATAATCGCAAAATTATGCGAAAGAACAATTCACCTGAGATGGGAGGACATCCATGGTCGACGCGCTGGAGATAGGCTACGTCATAAAGGACAGGCGCGCTGAATTGGGGATGACCCAGGCTCAGCTGGCAGAGGCCGCGGGCGTGTCGAAGCGTTGCCTTTGGTCGCTGGAGCTGGGACCAAACCCCGGCGTGCAGCTGGACAAGCTCACCGCCGTGCTCCGGGCCCTGGGGCTGGGGCTGGAGCTGACCGTCGGGAACCCCTCAGATGAGCCGCAGGCTGAGCAGTTGGGCATCGGAGGGCCTGCGGCTTGCGATGATGCCTCCGCAGGCGCTCTCTCCATCCTGACGGGAGGTGCGCGATGACGGCCGGCGTCCTCGACGTGCTCATCGCCGGCAAGCTCGCAGGAACCCTTTCCCAGGACGGGGCCGGCTCGCTTTCCTTCGCCTACGAGAGAGGCTACCGCGGCGTTCCGCTGTCGTCGTCCATGCCGCTTTCCACCAGGCCCTACCGGGACAAGGTCGTGCTGCCCTACCTCTGGGGGCTTTTGCCGGAGGACCCGGCCGTGAGAAGGCATGTCGCCGCCGACGCCGGCATCTCCCCCAACAACCCCTTTGCGCTCCTCGGCGTCATCGGCCTGGACTGCCCCGGCGCGGTGCAGTTCGTCCCCCAGGGTTCCGACGCCTGCCGCGATGAGCGCCTCGTTGCCGTGAGCGACGCCGAAATTGCCCGGAGGCTGACCACGGGCCGCCAGGATGGCGCCGGCTGGATCGCCGACAACGAGCATTGGAGCCTCGGCGGCCAGCAGAGCAAGTTCGCCTTGCGGCGCATGGACGGCAGGTGGTACTCCTGCGAGGGCTCTGCGGCAACCACCCACATCCTGAAGAGCGGCGTGCGCGGACTGGCCCATCAGGCGCTCAACGAGTACGTCTGCATGCGGCTAGCGAGAAGCCTAGACGTGCCTGCGGCAAGTGTCGAGTATCTGGAATTCGAGGGCGAGGGCGGCGTGGAGCCCGCCATCGTCATCGAGCGCTACGACCGCTTGGTCGAGGGGGACAGCGTGACGAGGCTCCATCAGGAGGATCTCTGCCAGGCCCTGAGATGCCTTCCCGACAACAAGTACACCATGTACGGCGGGCCGAACTGCGCCGAAGTGCTGGGGCTCCTCACCTCGACCGGGCCCACTGCCCAGACAAACGCCGCGGGTTTCCTGCAGATGCTCTTCCTCAACTACCTGCTCGCGGCGACGGACGCGCACGCCAAGAACTACTCCATCATGCTCGCCGCCGACGGGTCGCACAGGCTGGCGCCCATGTACGACGTGGCATCCATCGCCCCCTACGTCGAGGGGGCGAAGCTGAAGGTCAAGCCGCCCAAGCTCGCCATGTCCATCGGCGGCGAGAACCGCGCAGGCCGCGTTTCGGCAAACGACCTCGCCAAGCTGGTCGAGCAGTGCGGCCTCGAACGATTCGGCATAACCGCCGAGGGCTGCCGCGACTTGCTGGCGCTCTACGCCGAAGAGATCCCCGACAAGCTGGCCCAGGAGTTCGACGCTTTGGAGAAAACGGGGTCGGCCGACGCCGCCAGGGAGCTCAGGGGGCGCATGGAGGAGCCGATCGCGCAGCTGTGCGCAAGGTCGCTGAAAGGACTGGGGAGCTAAGCCCCGCGTCCTCGCGGCCAACTAGCGAATCATGGGGGACGGCCGATAAAGATGCGGAAGAGCCCCTCGGGATGACCCCGAGGGGCTCCCGGCCCTCCAGCGGGGGCCGGGATGGAGGTCGGTTACTCGACCCCGCAGCTGAAGGCGTTGATGTGGTGCCTCAGGAGCGCCCTGTCGGTGCTCATGGATTGGCTACATCTTTTTGGACGATTTCGGGAGGACCAAGCCTGCTTTTCTGAACTCGACCGGGGTCATGTACCCCAGCGTCGAATGCATCCTGAAGTTGTTGTACCAATGCACGTAGTCCGCCAGCTTGACCTGCAGCTCGCGCGTCGTGCCGAACATCTCGCGGTAGACGAGCTCGGCCTTCAGTATCTTGTTGGTCGACTCGTCGACCGCGTTGTCGTACGGGCACCCCTTCCTCGACAGCGACCGCTCGATGCCGAAGACGTCGAGCATCTCGTCGATCTTCGCGTTGTCGAACTCGCTGCCGCGGTCCGTATGGAACACCTCGATGTCGGATATCGGGAACTCCAGCGTCGCGAAGGCGGCCCTCACCAGGGCGGCGTCCTTGCGCGGTCCGGCGGAATGGCCGACGATCTCGCGGTTGCTCAGGTCGACGAGCAGGCAGACGTAGTCCAGCCGCCGCCGACGCGCACGTAGGTCAGGTCGCTGCGCACGTGGGTGCAGGGCGCGCGCCCGCCGAACTCCCCGGCGACCACGTTCGGCAGGTCGGCCTCGTTGGGCCTGCCGGGATGGCATTTGAACCTCCTGCGGCCATATGCGCTGGTCAGGCCGTTCTTCCGCATTATCCTGCAGATGCGCCTGCGGCTGGCGGTTATGCCGTCCCGGGAGAGCGCCGCCTTGATCTTGCGGGCCCCGTAGCGCCCGCGGCTGGCCTCGTGCGCCGCCAGCACGGCGGGCTCGACAGGGTCGGGCGGCCCCGGGGGCGCCCCGCGCGACCGCATGGAGTAGTAGGTCGAGCGCGCAACGCCGAGGATCTCGCATTGCGCCGATACCGGGTAGCGGTCGGCGTTGGCCGCTATCACCGTCACTTTCGTGCGAATATCAGCGCCGCTTGTTTTAAAACGTCGACCTCCATGCGCAGCCTGCGGTTCTCGCGCTCCAGCTCGATCACCCGGTTCTGCTCGGGCGTGCGGTTGTCGGCGACATGCGGCGATCCCGTGGCGTTGATCGACTTGACCCATCTGTCGACGGTGCTCTTCGACAGGTCGTACTCGCGCATCGCGTCCGCCTTGGGCTTCCCCGCGTTTACGAGCTCGACTATCTGCCGCTTGAACTCGTCGGTGAAATGCCTGGGGTGCTTCGGGTCCGCCATGGGCTCCTCCTGACTCTTCCGGCCCTCACGAAACTGTCCAGCTTAGTGTAGCCAATCCACTCACGACCAGCATGTCGATGATGTCGAAGTGGACCTGGATTTCGCCGTCGGGCGAGTTGCCCGCGAGCCAGGACGCTGCCGCGATCTCAAGGTCGCTGCGCTTGACCTTGCCGCCCTCGAAGCCGCCCTCGCCGAACTCGGTTGCGGTGACGTCGATGAAGACCAGGGTGTCCTCGTCGCTGGCAATCAAATCGATCTGGGTTCCCTCGGGGGAAGTCCAACCGGTATCGAGAAGCTCGAATCCCTTGCGCTCGATGAAGCGGGTGGCTGCCTTGACTGCCTTCTCCTGAAGTTCGAAATTGCTCATGATGACCTCCGTTTGTTCGTGGCCGGCCCCTTTGGCCTGCCTTGTGATCCGGAAGCCGCTCAGGTTCTGGCCAAGGGCAAGGAATCAAGCGAAAACCCGGCAGGGCCCGAGTTTTGCGCAGCAAAAGTTTTTCGCGCCTTGCCTGAAGAGCCTGGTTCTGAGCGAGTGTGGCAAAGCCAAGGAAGGCGAAGGAGGACGTCCCGACATGGGGGGTCTGCGCAATGAATTCAGGAATGGCGGGTTGGCCTACCTGCTTGGAGCGCGAATTCGAGCCGAATGTGGTTGGACCGGACGAGGCAACCAGAGCGATTGCCTGCATGACGAAGATTTGGTTTCATCGGCCATCGCCACAGGCGGCGTCGATTCGAGGGCTTGCAAGGTTGCGTTGAGAGCTTGCGGCAGTATGCCGACTCGGCAACACAACCAGAGACGTTCCCCGCTTCTTCATCGACTTGCACATGAGCATAAGGGCGCTTGGCACCACTAACCTTCAATGCGGGACGATATCGACAGGACCGCTCCTGCAGAAGCCAATAGCTTGAGTCTACCCGCGGCTCTTCCGCGCGAAAGGCCGACCCTCATGATTCGCCATCAAGCCCGCCGCCCGCTAATCCGACGCGGTAGGAGAATCTGCAGTAGTTTCTCGCTGATGCAGCCTCGAAAGTCCATTTCGTTGGACATGCGAGCGAATACATATAGGTTTCTAAGGAATATTGTACGACGGGCGAGTAGCCTTGCTTTTGCAAGCAGGGCAAACAGCCCTTTGCCATCCCCCGAAGCTATTAGCCGCCAGCTAAGTAAACTGGGTCAAACGAGCGTATAATTCAAATGTATTGCATTCGTACTAACCTGGAGGGATGCGGAATGGATTACCCCGAGTTGATCAAGAATAACGCCAGTCCGACGGAAATACAGAAGTACCTCGTCGACGGCGAGATGGCGGCCATAACCATCCGCTTACCGAAAAACTTGCGAGACAGCGCGAAGAAAGCTGCCGCGCTCAAGGGCATGAGTTTCAGCGCTTTGGTGCGCGCCAGCCTTATACGGGAGCTCTCCGAGCAGCCGGGAAGAATCGGCTGACCACCAACGAACCCCGATAACCTAAGCAACCTGAAGCCCCGAAAGGCTGGACAACGTGGACCAGGCATATATCGACAACAAAACGAGCATCATGAAAGACGAGCTTGCCGCACGCATCGCGAAGGGCGACAAGATGTCCGTTGCGGCATCGCTCTTCTCGATGTACGCGTACAGCGAGCTGAAAGAAGCACTTGAAGGCCTTGACGAATTCCGATTCGTCTTCACATCCGACGCGTTCACGAAGGACCGCCCGAAGAAAGAGCAGCGCGAGTTCTACATCCCCCGCATGCTGCACGAGCAGGGTCTGTTCGGCTCGCAGTTCGAGGTGAAGCTCAAAAACGAGCTGACCCAAAAAGCCGTTGCGAGCGAATGCGCTGAATGGATCAGAAAGAAAACGACGTTCAAATCATGTCCGGGCGAAGCGCGCCCCCTTTCGCCTTCGGCACAAATCGAAAAGCAAAACGATGTCGTCGGCTACATACCCTTCGAATCGTTCGATACGGTCATGCTGGGCGTCCAACCCAGCGGCCAATCCCCCTCCTTTTCCCTGAGGCAGGACTCATCCATGTCGAAGAATCTGCTCGACGCCTTCAACCGCGAATGGGAAAGTGGCAAGCTCGTCGACGTGACCGAATCCGTCATCGACAACATTTCGCTGATGTACCGGGAGAACCCGCCCGAGCTGGTCTACTACCTGGCACTCTATCGCGTCTTCCACGAGTTCCTAGAGGACGTGAGCGGCGAATCGCTTCCCGACGAGTCTTCGTCGTTCAAGGAAACCAAGATCTGGGGCATGCTCTACGACTTCCAGAAGGATGCCGTGGTGTCCATCGTTCAGAAGCTCAACCAGTACAACGGCTGCATCCTGGCCGATTCCGTGGGCCTGGGCAAGACGTTCACCGCGCTGGCCGTTATGGCCTACTACCTCAAGCGGGGCAAGCGTAAGGCGCGCGTGCTGGTGCTGTGCCCCAAGCGCCTGTCGGAAAACTGGACGCTGTACAACCACAGCTACAAGAATAATCCGCTGCGTGACGACGACTTGCATTACGACGTGCTCTACCACACCGACCTGTCGCGCAAAAGGGGCACCACCGACACCGGCATCGACCTGGCGC
The DNA here is from genome assembly GCF_048412355.1 of Ellagibacter sp. NCBI lineage: Bacteria > Bacillati > Actinomycetota > Coriobacteriia > Eggerthellales > Eggerthellaceae > Ellagibacter > Ellagibacter sp. The sequence continues at coordinate 25,408 of NZ_DBFSAP010000045.1, read as the reverse complement.
GCCTCGACTGGAGCAACTACGACCTGGTGGTCATAGATGAGTCCCACAACTTCAGGAACGGCGAGGACACCTCGGCGAAGGAGGACGGCAAGCGCAACCGCTACCAGCGGCTCGTCGAGGAGATCCTGCAGCAAGGCGAGCGTACCCGCGTGCTCATGCTGTCGGCCACGCCGGTCAACAACCGCTTCAGGGACATCCGCAACCAGCTGGCATTGGTCTACCAGGGCGAATCGCAGGTGCTCACCGAGAAGCTCGGATTGGAAACGGACATCGACGATGTGTTCCGCATGGCGCAAGCCAGCTACTCCCAGTGGGCCAAACGCCCCATCGACGAGCGCACCACCGAGAACCTCACGCACCTCCTGAGCCCCGACTTCTTCCATATCCTCGACCAGATGACGGTTGCCCGCTCTCGCAAGCACATCCAGCGTTACTACGACGCCAGCGCCATCGGCCCGTTCCCGAAGCGGCGCAATCCCATCACACAGCGTCCCGGGCTGTCGAAGGCTGTCAACGCGCCCACCTACGGCGAGATCGCAGGATCTATCGAACTGTTGAGCCTGGCGGTGTACTCGCCTTCTCGCTACCTGCAGCCCAGCCGCGCCGCCAAGTACGCCGACAAGAACGGCAACCTCACCACGAGCGGCCGCGAAACGGGCGTGAAGAAGCTCATGGGCACCAACCTGCTCAAGCGTCTGGAAAGCTCGGTGCACTCGTTCCGCTTGACGCTGCAGCGCATCCTGAATCTCATGCAGCAGCGCGTTTCCCAGATAGACGAGTACGAGCGGCTAGGGACGATGGCGGGCGCACTCGATGCCGGCATCGACGAGAACGACTTCGAGCCCGACGACCTCGATACGCTCGACTTCGAGGTGGGCGGGAAGCAGAAGTTCGACATCGCCGACCTGGACTGGAAGTCGTGGCGCCGTGACATGTGCGACGACATCAACACCATCGAGGGCCTGCTGTTCATGGTCCAGGGCATCGACCCCGCAAGCGACGAGAAGCTCGAAACCCTGCGCACGCTACTGAGAAGGAAGGTGGCGAACCCCATAAACGCCGGCAACAGGAAGGCCATCGTGTTCACCGCGTTCGCCGACACGGCCGACTATCTCTACGAGAACCTGGCACCCGCGGCGCGAGAGCTGGGCCTGAGCATCGCCGAGGTCACCGGCGGCCAGAAGGGCTCGCGCACCACAGCCGAGGGCGTCTCGGGCAACATGAACGACGTGCTCACATGCTTCTCGCCCGAATCGAAGGGCCGCGACCAGGTGATGCCCGGCGCCCCAGACATCGACATCCTGGTTGCCACCGACTGCATCTCCGAGGGCCAGAACCTACAGGACTGCGACTACCTGGTGAACTACGACATACACTGGAACCCCGTGCGCATCGTGCAGCGGTTCGGCCGCATCGACCGCATCGGGTCGAAGAACGCGGAGATCCAGCTGGTGAACTTCTGGCCCGACATCGAGCTGGACGACTACATCAACTTGAAAAGCCGCGTGGAAAGCAGGATGCGCGGCGTGGTGCTCACCTCCACGGGCGACGACGACCTGCTCAACGAGGGCGAGAAGGGCGACCTTGAATATCGCAAGAACCAGCTGCTGCAGATGCAGAGCGAGGTGGTGGACCTCGAAGACGTGGATGGCGGCGTATCGATAACCGACCTGGGCCTGAATGACTTCAGATCGGATTTGGCCGAATACTACAAAACGCACCCCGAGATCGAGCGCACGCCATTGGGCATCAACGCCGTGGTGCAGGGTGACCAGCCGGGCATTGTTTTCGTCCTCAGGAACGTGAACGAGTCGCTGGAGCAGAGCACAAAGAACCAGATCCATCCGTTCTACGTGGTGCACGTAGGCGACGACGGCGACATCGTGCAGGGATACCTGAAGCCGAAGCAGACGCTCGACTACATGCGGCAAATCTGCAAGGGCAAGGCCGCCCCGGACGACGCGCTATGCAAGGCTTACAACAAGGAGACGAAGAACGGCCGCGACATGCGCAAGGCGTCGGAGCTGCTGGCCTGCGCCATCGAGTCAATCGTCGACGAGAAGTCGGAAGAAGCCGTCGACAGCTTCTTCACCGCCGGCACCACCAGCTTCTTGGAATCGGACGTTGCGGGAATCGACGACTTCGAGCTGGTGTGCTTTTTGGTGGTGAGGCCATGTTAGGGTTGCCAAGCACCACAGAGGTCGCCAAGGGCGGGCGCATACCCAAGGAGGCGTTCTACCGGAACCTGGCGCTGCCCGCCAAGGTGAAGGAATCCTTCGTCACCGACGTGGAGGGGTTCCGCATGGCGAACACGGTGAAGGCGTCGACGGCGAACCTCGCCGAAGGGCCGAACGTCAAGGAGATCGCCGTGCTGCGGGTCGGCCTGAAGGGCGACGGCGTCGATCCCGCCGTTTTGGACGAGATCGCGAAAGCGAACCCGCGCAAGATCGTCTTCGCTTGCATACGACCCGACGGCACGGCAAGGCTTTCCGCAAGGATCGGAGGCAAAATCGTCTCGACCCCCGACTGGAAGCCCGAAAGCGAATGGCAGCTTCGGCTCGAAGGCGCCAACCTGGACGAAACCTGGGAAGCTATTCAGTCGCAGATCGCCTTCGGCGACGTCGGCAGCGCATCGACCAGCGTTGCGGAAAGACTGGCGCGCCAGGCCAAGGTAGAATCGCTCCACGCGAAGATCGAAGCGACGGATAGGAAATGCCGCAAGGAAAAACAGCTCGCGAAGAAGAACAGACTGTTCGCCGAACTCAAAGGATTGAAAGAAGAGCTGCGCGCTCTTGAACAGGAGGAGTAACGCACATGGAGAAGATAGACACCGCCACGCCCGATTTGACTATGGAGAACGAGGCCAAGCTGCTGGATTTGTTCCCCCAGGTTGCAACTGAAGTGATAGGCAAAGACGGCGAGGTTTCGCGCTCCGTCGACTTCGACGCGCTGCGCGAGCTTCTAGGCGATGTGGCCGAAGGCCAGCGCGAGCGCTACCAGTTCACCTGGCCCGGCAAGCGCGCTGCGAAGGAAGAGGCGCGCAAGCCTATCAACAAGACGCTGCGTCCCTGCCCCGAGAAGAGCGTCGACTGGGACACAACGGAAAACCTCTACATCGAAGGCGACAACCTTGAAGCACTGAAACTTCTGCGAGAGACCTACGCCGGCAAGGTGAAGCTCATCTACATCGATCCACCCTACAACACGGGCCATGATTTCGTCTACGACGACGACTTCGCTATGACGAACAGTGAATACATAGCGGAAAGCGGCGAATACGACGAAGAAGGCGGACGCCTGGTCGCCAACACCGAAAGCAATGGACGTTTTCATAGCGACTGGTGTTCAATGATGTACCCAAGGCTTGTGCTTGCCAGGGATTTCCTAAGCAACGATGGCGTTATCTTCATTTCGATTGACGACAATGAGCAAGAGAATCTAAGAAAGATGTGTGACGAGGTTTTCGGTGAAGACAATTTCGTTGCTCAGCTTATTTGGGAGCGAGCCTATTCGCCTAAAAACGATGCGAAATACGTCTCCAACAGTCATGACTATGTCGTCTGCTACACAAAACAAATTGAGAACTTTCAAATAGGACGTCTTCCGCGATCCGCAGAAGCCAATGCAAGGTACAAGAACCCCGACAACGATCCGCGTGGCCCCTGGATGTCGGATAATATGACTGTTAAAACCTATAGTCCTTCAACTGATTACCCAATTGAAACGCCCTCTGGGCGAATTGTAGAGCCTCCAGCAGGGCGCTGCTGGAGCCTCTCGCGAAACGCGTTTCGCGAGAGGCTCCAGGACAACAGAATATGGTTTGGATCAGACGGGTCTGGCGTACCTCGAATCAAAAGATTCCTGAGCGAGGTCGAAGGAAGAGGGATGGCACCGACTTCAATTCTCTTCTACAAAGAAGTCGGACATAGCCAGGAAGGTGCAAAAGAAGTTATAGGCTTGTTTGATGACAAGGGATATTTTGACGGCCCAAAGCCGACGCGTTTACTACGTCGCATCATAACCCTAGCCAATTTAAAAGAGGGCGACATTGTTCTCGATTTCTTTTCGGGATCAGCTTCCACGGCACATGCGTTGTTTGCCCAGGAAACCGAGAAAGACACTGGCTATCATTTCATCTTGGTTCAAGTTCCTGAAGAAACGGACCCAAAACGCGAAGCATCAAAAGATGGCTATTCCACCATCTGCGAAATTGGCGAGGAGCGTATCCGCCGAGCAGGTGCAGAAATCAAGACCGAGATCGAAGAAGCAAACAAACAGCCGAAAATCGGAGAGGAGCCGAAGAAGGTGCCCGACGTCGGCTTCCGCGTGCTGCGCATCGACTCGTCTAACTTCAACGACGTGAGCGCCGCTCCCGACCAGTACGAACAGACCTCCATCGACCTGTTCGTCGACAATCTGAAACCCAACCGCTCCGATTTGGACATCCTGTTCCAGGTGCTGCCGAAGTTCCGCATTCCGCTTTCCGCGAAGATCGAGGAGTTGGACATCGACGGCAAGACGGTGTTCGACGTGAACGACAGCCAGCTGGTGGCATGCTTCAGCAGCCAGATAGACAACAGGACCATCGAGCGCATCGCACAGATGCGGCCGCTCTACGCCGTGTTCCGCGACGCGTGCCTTGCAGACGACGCCATCGCGGCGAACCTGGAGGAGCTGTTCAAGACGTTCAGTCCCGACACCGTGAGGCGCGTGATCTAGATGCAGCTCAAGTTCAAGAACCAGCGCTACCAGGAAGACGCCTCGCGCGCCGTCGCCGACGTGTTCGCGGGCCAGCCCAACCAGGCGCCCGCCGTGTACCTGCGCGACCTTGGCACGGCCGCCAGCAGCAAGGGCATGGAATCTATGTTCGAAAACGCCGACCTCGAATTGTCCGACGGCTACGGCAACGCTGCCGTGAAGCTCTCGGCCGCAGAGCTGCTGTCCAACGTCCAGGCCGTCCAGCGCGCCAACAATATAACGCCCTCGGCAAGCCTCGCCCCCGGCCAGGGCGCCGTGAACCTAGACGTCGAGATGGAGACCGGCACCGGCAAGACCTACGTGTACACGAAGACGATGTTCGAGCTCAACCGCCGCTACGGTTGGACGAAGTTCATCGTCGTGGTGCCCAGCGTGGCCATCCGAGAGGGCGTTATGAAGTCGATGCAAGGAACAGAGCAGCACTTCTTCGAGCAGTACGGCAAGAAGATCGACTACTTCATTTACAACTCAAAGCAGCTCAACGAGCTGGACCGATACTCGCAGTCCAGCGACATCAACTGCATGATCATCAACATGCAGGCTTTCAACACGTCCATGAAGGAGGGCGGCAACTCCAAAGAGGCCCGCATCATCTTCGACGAGCGCGACGAGTTCCAAAGCCGAAGGCCCATCGACGTCATAGCCGCGAACCGCCCCATCGTCATCATGGACGAGCCCCAGAAGATGGGAGGCAAGGCCACACAGGCGGGCGTGGCGCGCTTCAACCCGCTGTTCGTGCTGAACTACTCAGCCACGCACAAGGACAAGCACGACGCCGTGTACGTGCTCGACGCCTTGGATGCCTTCAACCAGCGCCTGGTGAAGAGAATCGAGGTCAAAGGCTTCGAGCTGAAGAACATGCGCGGCACCGACGGCTACCTGTACTTGAAGGACATCGTGGTTTCGCGCGACACCGCCCCCGTCGCCGTAATCGAGCACAAGGTCGTGGGCGCCAACGGGTCGATCAAGAAGGTCACGGGCCCTTTCAACGTGGAGGACGACATCTACGAGGCCACCGGAGCCACGCACATGGAGGCGTACAACGGCTTCGTCGTGTCGGAGATCGTGCCCGACATGGAGGGGCAGCTGGGCTACGTGCGCTTCCTCAACGGCGTAGAGCTCAAACGCGGCACCGTGTACGGCGACAGCGCCGGCGAGGACATGCGCCGCATCCAGATCCGCGAGACCATCAAAAGCCACCTGGAAAAAGAGGAGGCCCTGTTTCACCGCGGCATCAAGTGCCTCTCTCTATTCTTCATCGACGAGGTGGCCAAGTACCGCGACCTTTCCGGCAACGGCGAGCTCGTGGGCTACGCGAAGGTCTTCGAGGAGGAATACACTGCTTGCGTAAATGAGTTCCTGAACATGCATTTCGAAGACGAATACACGGCTTACCTGCGCAGCATCTCAGCGCACGCCACGCACGACGGCTACTTCTCCATCGACAAGAAGGGGCATGCCGTCGAATGCAAGTCCGAAACGAAGAAGGAACTCGAAAACGGCCTCGGCATCGGCGGCGACGATGCCGAGCGCGGCTACGACCTTATCCTGAAGGACAAGGAGCGCCTGCTCTCGTTCGACGAGCCTGTGCGCTTCATCTTCAGCCATTCCGCGTTGCGCGAGGGCTGGGACAACCCCAATGTGTTCCAGATCTGCACGCTGAAAACCAGCGGGTCGGAGACCGGCAAGCGCCAGGAGGTCGGCCGCGGCCTTCGCCTGTGCGTCGATCAGAACGGCGACAGGCAGGATCTGGCCACGCTCGGCGAGCAGGACGTGCACCGCGTGAACACGCTCACCGTTATAGCGTCGGAGAGCTACTCGTCGTTCGTGGGCGACCTGCAGAAGGACATCGCCTCGAAGCTGCGCGAACGCCCCGTTCGCGTGGACAACGCCCTGTTCACGGGCAAGACGGTGCCATCGAACGACGGCGAGGACGGCCCGAAGATGACCTTCACCGACGACGATGCCAGGAAGATCCACTACGCTTTGGTGAAATGCGACCTGCTTGACGCCGACGACAAGCCAACCCGGAAGTTCATCGAGGAAGGGCTTGGCGAAGGCTTCGGGTCGCAGCTGCCCGAACAGCTCTCGGAATACACCTACTCCATAGAGCGGCTGGTGAGAAGCGTCTACGACCCCCATGCCTTGGACGGCATGTTCGCGGACGGCAACCAGAAGAAAGTCACCGAGAACCGCCTGAACGACAACTTCTTCAAAGCCGAGTTCCAGGCGCTGTGGAATCAGATAAACGGCAAGCACGCCTACACCGTGTCCTTCAAGGATGAGGACCTGCGCGCAGCCGCCATCGAAAAGCTCAACAGCGACCTAAACGTCAGCAAGCTCTCGTACACGCTCACGCGCGGCGTGCAGCACGATGCGACCAAGCGCGACCTGGACGCCAAGGAAGCGTTCGGCCAGGTCAAAAAAACAAGCCACGACCTTGAGGTGAAGGCACGGGTGGAGGTTCCCTACGATTTGGTGGGCGAAGTGGCGCAGGCCGCGTCGGTCACGCGCCGCACGGCAGCGGCGATATTAAAGGGCATCCGCCCCGACAAGTTCGACCTGTTCAAGGAGAACCCCGAGGAGTTTATCGCCAAGGCCGGGCGCATCATCAAGGGCGCCAAAGCGGCCATGATCGCTGACCACGTGGAGTATCACGAGATCGACGGCACCTATGACAGCGAGATATTCAGCGAGCGCATGCCGCAAGACGTCAGCCGCGCCCTGGAAACCGCCAAGAACGTGCAGGACTACGTGTTCCCCGACTCGAGGGGCGAACGCGAGTTCGCCGAGGAGCTGGAGGCGCACAGCGAGGTCGTCGTCTACGCGAAGTTGCCCAGGTCCTTCAAGATACCGACGCCGGTGGGCAACTACGCACCCGACTGGGCCATTGCCTTCAAGGAGGGGGCGGTGAGGCACGTCTACTTCGTGGCGGAGACCAAGGGTGCGGTCGAGGAGCTCGACCTGCGCGGCGTCGAGAACGCGAAGATATCCTGCGCACGCAAGCTATTCAACAAGATAAACGACAGCGACGTGCGCTACGACAGCGTCGACAGCTATGAGAAAATGCTGCAGATTATCGGCGGGTTGGAATAAGGCAGACCCCCATTCAAGAAAAGCAACAGTATGGCCAGGGGTGAGGACATTGCACATTAAAGAGGTAAGAATAGCCGGATTTAAGAGATTTTCTAATTTGCAAGTTAATCTCACCCCTGGCATCAACATCATCGTCGGAGATAACGACTCTGGAAAATCAACGCTTCTCGAGGCGATTGTCGCTGCGGTAAACGGACAGTATCGAGGCGCGCCCCTTGCTAGGAACCTTTCTGAGGACCTGTTCAACGCCGAGCTTGTTTCCGATTATTTGGACAAAATCGACTCCCATGAGAACTGCGAACCACCAGAAATTCTTATCGAGATCGTCTTCGGCGGCGACGAGGACACCGTTGCACTCTATCGAGGCGATTGCAACTCGAAGGGGGCAAACGAATCGGGAATATCACTTAAGATCTCATTGGATATAGACTCGTTTGCGGAAGAATACCGAGAGTTTATTGAATCGGGCGAATGCTACGGGATTCCAATCGAGTACTACGCTTGCTCCTGGTCGACATTCGCAAGAAAAAACATTCGCCCCGCCGGAATCAAATTCGGCGCATCTCTGATTGGCAGCGGAAATGCCTCTGGATGGTCAAATTCGCGGGCGATGGTATCAAGGATAGCCCGAGGGGTCTTAGACCCCCGTGATCAAATCGCAATATACCAAGTCCACAGACGAATACGAAACGAATTCTCTACCGATGAAGCCATTTCCTCGATCAACGAAAAAATCAGCAGGGAGACAAATAGTTTGACGAGGAAATCTGTGAAATTCGGATTCGAAGCCGGCACTGTCAATTCGTGGGAAAACGGAATAGTCACAACGCTCGAGGACATCCCGTTCTCTAATGTCGGGGATGGCACGAAAAGCATCGTGAGTACCGAGCTAGCATTATCGAAAAGCAAGGACCGAAAAAGGGATGTGATCTTACTCGAAGAGCCAGAGAATCATCTCTCGCACACGAAACTCAACATGCTTCTCGACGATGTCAAGAGGCGATGTGATGACATCCAACTCGTAATCACTACCCATAGCAGCTTCGTTGCAAACAAAATGGAACTGCGCAATCTCATTCTCCTTAATGGAGACTATTCAACCACCCTCTCGTCCCTTCATGAAGACACCTCTCGCTTCTTCATGAAGGCACCTGGATATAAGACACTGCGGGTCTTGCTTTGCAACGTTGCCATTTTGGTCGAGGGCGATGCCGATGAACTCGTGATTCAACGTGCATACATGGATACCCACGACGGAAGGCTCCCGATCCAAGATGGGATAGATGTGATATCGGTCGGAACCAGCTTCCTGCGCTTCATGGAGATAGCCGCCTTGATAGGCAAGCCCGTCGTTTCCGTTACTGACAACGACGGGGATATCGAATCCTTAGAGAAAAAGTACGAGGATTTCCCCTTCATCACTTCCGTTGAAACGGAAGACCTCCAAACCGTATCCTATCCAGAACGACTTCTTCCCGAGGGAAACAAGGAAAAAGTAAACTACAACACGCTTGAATCCGAGATATACAGCTCCGCCGGCTATGGAGCCCTGGGGAGAATCTTGGATAAAATTACCTCCGACCGAGATAAATCCCTTAACTACATGGAGAACCATAAAACGGATGTCGCTCTGGCGATATTCGACTCTAATGAGAAAATCGAATATCCCGAATACATCATACGAGCCATAGAATGGGCTTCTCGCAAAGCCAGGTCGGACAACGATGCCTAGGATGTATCTAGCCGCCGCGGGCTCCGGAAAAACGACGTTTCTTCTAAATATGGCCGCCGAAAGCAGCCATAGGTTCCTATACACAACCTTTACCGATGAAAACGCCGACGTCGCCAAAGCCATGCTCGTTCAGAAACATGGATGCATCCCACCGAACGTAACCATTCTTCCTTGGTTCAGCTTTTTATTGGAGCATGGAGTTCGTCCGTTTCAAGGCGCCGCGGGATTCGGGTCCGTCGAGTTCGTCGGCGTCGACCTATCTGAACGCGTCAAGAATTACAACAAAAGGCCTACTCTCGGATATTACTGCAATTCTTCAAATTCCGTTTACCCTTCCAAGCTGCCTGAGCTTGCGCTGCACTGCGATAATTGCAGTAACGGAGCCGTTATGGCGAGATTGAACAGCTTGTTTGATTTCATCCTAATCGACGAGGCGCAAGATTTAGCTGGCTACGATTTCGATTTTGTAGAGAGGTTACTTAACTCGGGAATCGACGTCCGCATATGCGGCGATGAACGACAATCAACCTACAGAACTAATCGGAGCAGAAAACATAGGAACAAATCTCTCGAACAATTTCTCGTCGAAAACAACCTGGTTGCCAAATGCCCGATAGATCGGGATTCATTGAACGACAGCCACCGTTGCTGCAAGGCAATTATCGAGTTCGCCAATAGGCTTTACCCTGACCTCCAACAAACGAGGTCGATCGCAAGGATTGAAGACAGCGTCCATTCCGGAGTCTGGATCGTTCCCGAATCGCTCGTTCAAGAATACGCGGACAGGTTCAATCCGATAGTGCTTAGGGATAAGTCAACCACTAAAACGATATCTGGGCAAATTGCAATCAACTTTGGGAAATCAAAGGGTCGAACTTACAACGATGTCTTGATTTATCCCGTGAATCCAGTGCTGAAATGGCTTTCCAACTCTAGCAAAGAGCTTGCTGATCAGACTAGGTCGAGGTTCTACGTTGCCGTCACGAGGGCTCGATGTAGTGCTGGAATAGTCGTCCCAGACAAGGAAGTGGGCAGGCTGAAAGTGCATTATCAAATCTGGGAACCATAATCGGCGGATTCGAAGCAATTACCAGCCTATCGATTCGGCGCCGCATACACGACGGTGCGGGAATTGGCGATCTGGTAGGAACACGTCGTAAAAGCAAGCATCTTGCCCAGTCAATCATATTCAGAACTTGGCTTATCGAATCAAAGTTAGGCGCAGGGCCAGTATATTTAACAATGCTTTCAATAAACCTTATGGATATCGCTCATAAAGATGGATTCGATGAGCTAGTTTCCTGCATTTCAGAATGGCTTATCTGGGATCCAAAGGAAGCTGGTCACGACTAGCACCGCATCACCGCATGCGGCTTGCAGTCTTATTTTGCTTTCATGATTTGAAACCCCCAATGATGTTAAGTTGATTATCCATACTGGTATTTCGCTGTGACCCACCGTGACCCACGAAAGCGCCCTGCCCACCCCGAAATACCGTGACCCAGATTTGACCCCATGGATTCGCGGCAATTTTTGAGACTGAGTGTAAATAGGAAAAACTGGAGCAAACTGCGGCAAACTGAAACAAACTGGAGATAGTTTTCAACTATTGAGTAGGAGTAAAAGCTGATACAATATCGTATCAATATGTGAACTACAACACCCCTTGAGAATGACCTGCGCAAGGGGTGTTTTTATGCCAAATTGCGTAAGTTTGCATACAGATGCGTAGCAGCGTGACCTATAACAACTAGGTCAAAATGAAGTAACTTCGCAAGTGGCTAGCAGGTGGATTTATCAATATCCACCTGCAATTTTTGCGGAATCGGGAAAACCCGCCAAGAGTAACGGTTGATACGGGTTCGTATCACTACCTGCGGTAAAACGCCACCTGAGGTGATGCGGACCCGCTAGCCACCTGCAACCAGAGAACTGATACGGTAACGTATCAATATTTCTAAAGAAGAATTTCGCCGTTTGGGTCACAGATGGGCCACGACATAAAAACGGCCTCTGACGAGGCCGTTTGCAGTTCTATCGAGGCGACGAACACCTATGAGATGCTGCGGATCGCACCTTACAGCCACAGCACGGACTCTCTCCCTCCAGCCCCTCGTAACTCAAAATCGCAATCAGCGGCTATCTCCGCCGTCAGAAGTGGGCTGCGAACCCGCGGCGGCCTGTGCAGCCTCATCGGCCAATTTGTCACGATGCGCGTTGATGAAGTAGAACACGACGCAGGTTCCCACCATGCAGATGTTCAGACAGTAGAAAATCAAGGTGTACGACAGCGTGTCGTCCACAAGCTTCGCGATGATGCCAAAGATATAGCCGATGAAGCAAACCAGCAAGAACCAGAGGCTGACGCCCTTCGATGTCTTGCCACGGACCGCTTTGACGATGTTCATAGGCCACGAGATGCCAAAGCAGATCAAGAAGAGCATCTCGAAGAAGCGCGTGTCGAACAGTTCCATTTTTCCTCCTCAATATACATGCGGACGTGGAGTTCCTTTTCATGCGATCAACTCCAGACCCGCCTCTCTAAAACAGAAAAGCCGTCGCTACTCGACAATCGCCGTAGCGGCAAGGTGCTTGTTAGCTGCAAAGCGCATCACGGCGATGCTCAATGCCTCGAGCTGCGCCGGATCCTGGCTAAGCTCCTCAAGCAGCTCCTTCTCATGACCGGGTGCCATACTTTCGATCATCTCCATGACGTCTTCCTCGCTCGGCTCGATGCCGTAATGGCGAGCCCACGCATCGAGGGCAAGACCCTGGTTGACCATGTCGCTTGCCTGCAGGGCCGTCATACGCTCGTACTGCTCGAGAGAGATCTTCTGATCGACGAGCATTGCAGAAAGAGTCGTCCCCTGCGCCTCGGCCTGCGCTTGAGCCTGGGTGCGGATACCCAGTGCGGCTTGCTCGTAGATCGCGGGGTCGATATCACCGCAAACGCGCATTGCAAGCTCCATCGCCGCCATCGCGCGCTTGTAGCCCTCGAGCTGCTCCGCCTCTGCGCTCGGCGCATCAGCCAAGCTTATCTTGACAGGCTCGTAAGAACTAAGGGATGCATTGGGAATGTTGGCTTGAACCTGAGCGCTGTTCTTTGTTTCCATCATCGATTCCTCTCTCTGACGGGGCAAACCCCCAATCAGGCATTGCCTTCCTCCGCCTTTACTGTATGCGTTCAGAGAGACCAATAGGATTCTCGAACAGGCATCTGCTCATCGTCCTTTTTCATCTTCGCATCTATTCTTCAACCGCTTCTCAACTAATGACAACCTGAATTTCAACTGTTAGGCGGATTTCATAGACTGTCAATGACCTCAATATGTAGAGCATCGCTGAGTCGGGGTGAGGGCCCCGACATTGTGAAGAGAAGCCTAGGAGAGAGGAACTCACAATGAGCGAGAAGGTTTCCATGTTGGGTGTCCCCAACAACACGGTCGATGAGAACGGCATCCGCTGGCGCAGGACCCGTTGCTTCATGTGCCACATGAACTGCGGTGTCTGGTGCGGTGTCGACACCAAGACCGGCCGCCTGGTAGAGATGCGCCCTAACGAAGAGGAGGGCTCCGTTCTCTGCAACCGCCTCGGTAACAAGGGCGAAAAAGCAATCAAGTTCCACTACCATCCCAAGCGCATCAACCACTGCATGAAGCGCGTTGGCGAGAAGGGCGAGGACAAGTGGGAGGAGATTTCCTGGGAACAGGCGATCGACGAGATTTCCACCAAGCTCATGGCACTTAAGGAGAAGTACGGCGCCAAGACCCTGTTCTCCTCCGAGGGCACGTACCGCTCCGATCACCTGTGGGCACGCACGCGCTTCTTCAATCTCTTTGGCAACCCCGGCAACGTTGTTGACCCTGGCACTATCTGCTGGTGCTGGAACTACTCTCTGAACATGGCCATGGTTGGTTGGCCCGTCGAGGCAATCATGCCCGTCTCCCCCTCTTATACCGGCACAATCGTCAACTGGGGCAAGCGCTGGTCTGAAGCCTACGCTCCCGAGGGTCCGCTGTGGCGCACCATGCGCGGCCGCATCGAAGTCAACCAGGACAACCCCGCCCAATACATCAACATCGATACCACCTGCATCGACGGCTCCGCAACTGCAGACATCTGGCTGCAGCCCTATCCCGGCACTGACTGCGCAATCTCCTTCGCATGGCTCAACGTCATCTTCGAGGAGAAGCTGTGGGATGACAAGTTCGTTCGCTACTGGTCCAACGCCCCCTTCCTGGTCCGCAAGGACACTGGCAAGCTTGTGCGCCTCGACGAGTTCAACGGCGGCAAGCACGAGGATTTCCTTGCAATCAACGAGATTAGCGGCCAGCCTGTGACCTGGTGCTCCGACGAGAACCGCTACTACGAGGATTGCGAGGTCACCCCGGCCCTGCAGGGCACCTTCAAGATCAAGATGGCCGACGGCTCCGAGGTCGAGTGCTGGACTGCCTTCGACGCCATCGAGGACCGTTTCAAGGATTGGACGCCCGAGCGCGCCTCCAAGATCTCCAACGTCCCCGCTCGTAAGATCCGCGAGGCAGCACGCCTGTACGCAACCAACGGTCCTGCATTCATCGGCTGGGGCCTGGGCGGCGGCGACCAGCACGGCATCAACGCATCCCAGTTTGGCATTGCCAAGACCATGGCACGCATCCTCACCGGCAACATCGACAACCCCGGCGGCGAGTACGTCGGTCAGCCGGCTGACCCGGACGACAAGGAGAAGCTGTTCCCCGTCCGCGACTCCGAGCTCGAGCTTTCAGATCTCCTCACCCCCGAGATTCAGAAGGACTACATCGGCAACGAGCGGTTCCGCGTCATGTCCTGGCATGGCTTCAAGGCGATCGACAAGTGCTACCGCAAGATGTTCGGCCTGAACCGCCCGATGTTGCACCAGATGCTGTGCAGCCCGTCCCTGATGTGGAAGGCAATTCTGGAGAAGGACCCCTACCCCGTCACCGCCTGCATCTGCTGGTCCTCCAACCCGCTGGCCTGGGCGCCGAACACCAAGCGCGTCTACAAGGCCCTCAAGGCCCTCGAGCTCCTCGTCGTCGTCGATTACTGGAAGACCCCGACTGCGGCCCTCGCCGACTACATTATTCCCGCAGCCGACTGGATGGAGCGCCCCTGCTGCACCACCTCTGAGGACTCCAACGACTTCATCGTTACCGGAGACCGCGGCGTCGAGCCCCTCTACGACCGCCACATGGACTTCGACTTCTTCAGGGCGCTCGGCATCGCATGCGGCCAGAAGGAGTACTGGCCCTGGGAGACCTACGAGGACCTCATCGAATACCGCCTCGAGCGCGTGCCCGACATGAATCGCGAGAAGGCGACCAACCTCGGCAACTACTTCCCCTACGGCACGGACTTCTACAAGTACGCGAAGCCCCTTGCCAACGGTCAGCTGCGCGGCTTCGCAACTCCCTCCCGCAAGGCCGAGATCTTCTCCTCCGTCCTCGAGGAGCTCGGCTATGATCCCATTCCCGTCTACACCGAGCCCGAGACTCCGCTGGGCAACCCCGAGCTGGCCAAGGAGTACCCGCTGCGCCTGACCACCTCCGGCCGCATCAGCCCGTTGTACCACTCCGAGATGCGCACGCCCGGTCACGGTACTCGCTCGGTCGTCCCCTGGCCAATGACTTGGATGCACATCAACGATGCTCGTAAGCTGCACATTCGCGAGGGGGACTGGATCTGGATCGAGACGCGCATGGGACGCATCCGCCAGAAGGCTCATGTGGGCTGGGACGTCCCCGAGGGCATGGTTCAGGTTCCGCCTTCATGGTGGTACCCGGAGCTTCCCGCCGAGGAGCCGTGGAGCCAAGGCGTGTTCGATTGCGCTGCAAATGTGCTCATCGACGACGACCCCGAGCTCGCCGACAAGATGACCGCAACTTGGAACGCACGCGGCCTGCTGTGCAAGGTCTACCCCTGCATCGACCCGGCCGATCAGTCTGACGAGAACGTGCCCATCGAGTACTACGACAACCCCGATGCCGAGACCGTCTGGGACCGTGCCTACAAGGAGATCGGCTGCTGGGAGCTCAACGGCAAGTAAGATCCCAACGTTGTAATTGCCAACCTTATCGATTTTCTTTTCCTAGATAAGGCGGCAGAAATCCCGCAAGCAGGAGGGGCAGTTGCAGCTGCCCCTCCTCTTTTGCGTTTCAAACTTTTCTCGACTAGCACAGATGGAGGCACCCATGGTCTATGGTCCGCCAGCGGGCTTTGTGAGAAACAAGCCCTCTGTTTACATCGACAGGGACTACTGTATCGGCTGCATGAAGTGCGTGCGCCTTTGCCCGCAAAAGCACGTACTCGAACCCGCCCGCGACGAGCACGGCCCTTACTCGCACGTCACAGGCGACATGCTTTGCGCCGGATGCGGACTGTGCCTGCAGAACTGCCCCACCCATGCTGTCCGAATCAAGCTGACGTTGCGAGAATAACTTCTCAAGAAACTTGAAAACAAGACTAGCGGAACATGTGTTCGTGATATGATTCTCGCCAAAGCCGCGCTGGAGCTACAGCATGTCTGGTAGCCGCAGATAGGCCGGTCTGCCGAGCATTGGCATAGTGCAACCGACGACAAGTCGTCTAGCCAGCACAAAGAAGGTTCCACACAAGGAGGGGCAATGGAGAGCACTGCAGGTCATCTCACAGCAAACAACATCCCCATTGTTGCCAAATCCATGCCACCGGCGCAGCGTCTCTGGGGCAAGCCAAGAGAGCGTATTATGCACCTGCTCGACCGCTCTCGACGCCAACGCCTCACGTTCCTCAACGCTCCTGCAGGCTATGGCAAGACAACCGCTCTCGCAGACTGGTTCTACAGCCTCACAAATGCTGGAGAAAAAGCAGCATGGTTCGCCATCGACCGCCGCGATCGCGACTCGAAGTGCTTCTGGCTCAACTTCCACTATGCAATCTGCACAGCCCTGGGTATCGATTTCGTGAAAAGTCTCGGTGCGGTCCAATCCATGGCAAGAAACGAAGCCATCCTCACAATGGCCAACGAGATGAGTCTCAGTGCACGCAAGTGCGGCGGCTTGTTCATCGTTATAGAAGGGCTTGACGTCATCTACGGCTTCGAGACGCTCGAAGAGCTCCTGACGCTCATGTTGGCGCTCTCTGGAAACGTCCATATCATCCTGTCGTCACGTGTCGCCTTCACCAAGCACAGCTTCCCCGGCTTTACCATCCCAGACGTCGCGCTCAATATCGACTACAGCATGCTTGCGCTTACAAAACAAGAGATGCTCGAATACCTTCTTGACGCCGGAGTCGAGCAAGTGGAGGAGCCGGACTTGAATCTTCTCCATGATAAAACGCAAGGCTGGCCAGCCGGCACGGCTATCGTCATGGACAGCGTCGATGCGGGTGTGTCATTCAAAGAGGCTGTCGCCAATTTGTCGGGTACCGATCCCCGCCTCAACGAATTCTTCGAGTTCGAGGTCTTCTCTGGTTTGTCCCAAGAAGAGAAGGACTTCCTCCTCAAGACGGCATCTCTTGGCATGATCTCCACCAGGGTCGCTGGCTACACGCTTGGGGATGTCGATGTCGACACCGTGATCAGCAGCCTGCACAGGCGCAACGCGTTCTTCTTCCCCATCGACACAAATTCAGGCGAATATGAGCTCCATCCCCTGTTCTCGCAGTGGGTCATGAAGAAAGCCCAAATCCTCTCCTCGCACGAGCAGCGCCTGCTAAACGCCCGCGCTTCGCGCTGGTGCCTCAGGAATGGACTGGCAACCGCTGCCGCCAAGCATAAGATTCTCGCAAGCGAGCGCGAGGACATCTTCAACCTCGTACGCGTCGCCTACCCAAACATGACTACGGCAGAGCTCATGAGTATAACCATGTTCCGTCGTAATATCGATATCAAGGAACTCAGCCCTTGTTTTTACCTACTGGCGGCATGGGCCTATGCCTACAGCGCGCAGCTCGACGAGCTCGACTTCTGGCTCAAACCCCTGCACGAGCTTCGCGATGAGCTCGTCGACGAGAGGTTGCGCTTATCGCTCGAGGTCATTAAGGTCAAAGAGCTCTGCCTCGCCAGCAAGTTCGACGACGGCATCGAGAAAGCCCACCAAATGGAGAGCCGCCTTGCAGGCAAGGACTTCATCCCGCTCAAGGTCATACTCGCCAATTGCCGTTCGGAAGCCCTCGACCAGCAGGGCAAAATCCAGGAGGGTCTCGAGCGCCACCTGGAATTCGCCTCGTTGACAAGCGACGGGTCTTTCCCCTTCCTCTCGTCAATCAACAGTTACTCGATGGCGTTCTCGTACTTCGAGCAAGGAAACCTCAAGCACGCCGCTCAAATGTGCCGTCAAATTCAAACGAGCTATGCACCGGACTACGTGACCTGCGGTGCCGCATGCTCGCTTGAGGCCTTGATCGATGTTTTGAGCAACAACAACATGGAGCGCGAGCAACGCCTCGCAAAGGCGACCTCGCTCATTTCCAAGCGCAGCAACGTCGATATGTTCCTAGATTGGTGTACTGCCCGAGCCTGGACCTATGTCTCTGCTGGAGACATAGACAAGGCAGACGCCATCCTTAGAGAGAGCATGAGCTTGGTCAAGATGTCATTGAGCTTTATTCCCCGCATGGCTGCTGTACAACCCTTCCAAAACCACGCGATGCTCATGTTGCTCGAAGGGCGTGTGCAAGAGGCACTCGCCTCATATAGGGAGTTCGACATGCTGGGTCTTGCGATGACAGCGCAGTCCCGTCTCGT
The DNA here is from genome assembly GCF_048412355.1 of Ellagibacter sp. Taxonomy (NCBI): domain Bacteria; kingdom Bacillati; phylum Actinomycetota; class Coriobacteriia; order Eggerthellales; family Eggerthellaceae; genus Ellagibacter; species Ellagibacter sp. The sequence continues at coordinate 7,076 of NZ_DBFSAP010000045.1, read as the reverse complement.
GCGCGAGTTCGTAGAGCTTTCCATCGTCGACGAGGAAGAAAGGGAGAAGCGCCTGCTCGCCCTACTCGAAATCGCTGACAGTCATGAATACAACCTCATTGCACAGCTTCTCATGTTGGAGGTCGCCCTTATCTACTTCGAGCGCGGACAACGCACACGTGCGGTGCGAGAAATCGACCTATGCGTCAGCCGTGCACAGGAAAACGACATCGTCGCTATATTTGGCTGGAAAGCCCGCCAGGTGCGCTCTCTGCTGATGGTCTATCTCACCACCGCCAAGCCCAACTACAAGAATCGTCACTTTGCACAGTCGTTGCTTAGGCAAGATTTCATGCAATTGGGAGAAGGCGAAGAAGACCAGCTGAGTCAAGCTGTGGAACTCACAAGCAAGGAGCTCGAAGTGATCAAGCTCGCGCTTTCTGGCATGGACCGCAAGGAGATTTCCCAGGAGCTCTGCATAAGCGAGAGTACCGTGAAGTCACATCTCTCACACATGTACCACAAGTTTGGCGTGAAGCGCTACAGCGAGCTTGTAGCACTTGCAGCGGAACTCGGCATCTCATAGAAAGCAAGCATCTATGCAAGAATCCAACCGAGCGCACTTCATACAACATTAGCAATCTGGATTTTCGCTAGAAAAAGATTGAGAGAGCGCACCCCCTTACCCTTTTGTATTGCCGAGGCCTAAGCTTTATCCGTACAGCCTACTAGCAGCGCGGACTGCGGTGGTGGGCGAGCCTGGCGGGGAAAGCGGAATGAGGTCGGTGATTATGGGGCAGGGTCGGATGTTGCGATAAGGTTGCATCCTCCCGTTACGACGACATCCCGAATTGGGCTCCCTTAGGGCCGCTCCGAAGCGCCTGGCCACCTCATTTCTTCCTCGCTTGGAGCAATGAGGCAAGCCTGGAGCCGGCAGTGCCCCCTTACGCTCCCTTACGCGTCTTCGCCGCCTTCGATCTCGCGAACGCCCAGCTCGCGCAAGTAGGGTCGCCCCTCTCGGTCCTCGAAAACGTTGATGCTCTCTGCAAAAACCACCTTGGGGCACGCCTTGCGCGCCTCCCCCAGGCGGTCGAGCGGAATGGCAATCGAAGGCACGTTCGCATCCCAATCCTGTGGCACTCGGCATGCTCGCGCCCACGCACGAACCGCCTTCGCATCCTTGTCGAAAGCCTTTGCGCACTTCAGGAGCTTGCCTCCCTCATCAAGAGAAAGCCAGGGATATGCGGCCTGCAAATCGGCATCCTCCAGAAACGCCTTGTTTTGCTGGAAGATCTGCCCCGTGTTTTTGTTGTCCGAGCTACAATAATGCACCCCAAGCTCAAGCTGTTGCTCGTCGGCGTACTCGAGCAGCGCCAGTGCCTCGGCCTCGCTGCCCGCAACGGGGACGCCGCCGCCGTACCAATAATCGTACAAGTAATTGAACGGGTGCTTGCGCAGCTCGAAACCGCGCGCGCGGAACTCTTCCGCGTTGCAGAGGGGGAAACAGAACTCGAGCAGGTTGATTCCCCGCACGCCCATCGCGTCGAGGCGCGTGAGAAGCGGCTTCATCGAGGCGAGCGTGCCGGGAATCACCGGCATCTCAACCATGACGTGCGGCAACGAGGACACGGCAGCCGCCATACGCTCGAACACGGGCGCATCGGCCCTCGCAACGTCTTCGGGCTTCACGCTGAATCGGATCTCATCGAGCCCCGCCTGCGCGAGTTGCTCCAGACACACGTCGTCAAGCAGATCGCCACACGTGTATAAGCGCACGTGAGCGGCGGGATACAGCTCGCGCGCCCGTTCGATGAAGGCCACGACCTGCTCCTTGTGCAGCAAAGGCTCGCCACCCGTGATAGCAAGGCAGTCGAATTGAGCGCCCGCATCGTGTGCGGCGTTGAGCTCGGATACGATATCGCGGCGGTGGGAAAGGAAATACTCGTAGTGATCCTGGTTGGGATTGAAGCAGAAGTAGCAATGGCGCGTGCAACGCAGGTCAATGAAAAACGTTGCCGTGCGCTCGCCGGTGCGGCACGCCAAGCACGCAGGCGATACCCACCCGCGCCACAGGGAGCCGCCCCCATTCTCGCAATGGCAGCCGCAGGCGCGGGCCACCTGTGCGCGACGCTCTCGGGAACAGGATTCCGAAGCCTCGAAGGGAACGCCGAAAGCGGCGACCGCTTCCTCATAATCGCGTTCCACCTGGTTAAATGCTTTCGCGTATTCCCGAACGTCCATCGCAATCCCTATTCGCCAATATGTCCCATCAGCCAGTCGAGCTGCACACTATCGACATGGGCAACCATGACGATGCTCTGGGCAAATGCGGCATACAGTCCGCGCGCGTCCTGTTCGATTACTTTTTGAGCGAACGCGTTGACCCACGTGAGCACATGCGCTTCCAAAAACGCCTTGGAATTCTGCAGCGCCTTCCGACATTCGGAATCGCGCCCGTCGGCATACGCCTCGTACGCGCGAGACCCCATGCAGCTCAGATATCCCAGCATAGCCGCAATGTGGTCATCGGGGAACTGCTTTTCAGCTTGAAGTTTCAAACCGGCGGCATGATACGCCGCGCGAACATCGAGCGTGCTGCACTGGAACAGCGTCTGCTCGGTGCCCACGTACGGCGACTCCCACATATGAACGTAGCAGTCCCCGGGAATCTGGAAGAGCTTCGCGTAGTCGCCCTCCATCTCAGACGCAAGCGCCAGCACGGCATCCGAAGGCAGGTCCCCGCGCTCGTCATAGCACGCCAGAACCTCCCTCGCACAATCGTCGAGCGAGCGGTCCATCTTAGCAAGAACGCACCCGCCGTCAACGGACAGGTCCCCATCAGAGATCACGGCAGCCTCGCAGGCGAACATCTCGCGAGCCTGCGCACCGAAGAGCTTCGCGACGAAGTCGGGCGAGCAGTTACCGCCGAAGACCGCATGAAGCAGATCGTAGAGGTACGCGCGGCGGGCAAGATCCATACCGATGCGGCTTTCGAGTTGTTGATCAGGCATAACGCCGCTCCTTTCAAGGGAAGGCCGTCCCTTCTCGCCGCAGCGAGAACACGGGCAGCCAACTGTTCCAGTGAATACTACACGACAAGAAAACGCCGCGCCACAAGCGAGATGCGGCGCGGCGGAAAACGAAACCCTGGTTCTACCAGGTCAGCTCGACAGCAGAGCTATCGAACGCAAGATCTTTGGTCTTGACGAGGAGGTTCGGCTGGGTCAGATCGGGGCTCGGGAGCACCACGATGGTGCCCTTGTCCAGATCGTTGCCATACTTCTTGCGAAGCTCGTCAACATCGCCAGCGTCAAGCGCGCGGTTCGGGCAACCCGCAACGCAAGCGGGCTGGCCGCCGTCAGCGCGCAGGCCGTAGCAGCCGTCGCACTTGCCGGAAACTCCCTTCTCGGGGAAGTACTGCGGATGGCCGTACGGGCAGCTCATCACGCACATACGGCAACCGATGCACTTGTTCTGGTCCTGAACGACAGTGCCATCTTCAGCCTTGCTGATCGCGCCCGTCGGGCAGTTGGCCAAGCAGATCGGGTTCTCGCAATGGTTGCAGCTGCCAGAGTAGCTGTACGACTTAACGTTGGGGAACGTGCCGACCGTGTAGCTCTTCACATTGCGATACAGGGTTCCGACCTCAAGACGATTCTTGTCTTTGCACGCCACTTGGCACGCGCGGCAGCCGATGCAACGCGTCATATCAAAGTAAAAACCAAAAGCCATGATTCCCTCCTTAGCCAAGATTCAGGATGCGTGCATCGGTGTAGCAGTCGTCTTCCAATGCAGGGCCATCGTATTTCTCGAAATTGCAGTTATTGTTGTTGTAGCTGGTCACGCCGCAGCCGGAAATGTTGTTGCCGGTGAGGTAGTTGTCGGCGCCGCCCTCGTCGATGCCGGTCTTCTCGTTCAGGCGAACCCAAGAACCGTGCGGAATGCCGACTTCGCCGGGCATGAGGTTCTCCATGCAGCACGCCTTGCGCAGCACTTCGCCGTACTTCGTCCAGACGCGCACGGTATCGCCAGCCTCGATCCCCTTCTCCTTCGCGTCGGAGGCGTTCAGGAACACGGGGTTCGCCCAAGCCTCGCGCAGCCAGGGGCAGTTGTCGAACACGGAGTGCGAACGGCGGAAGTAGTGCGGGTTGAACAGCAGGTACGGGTACTCGCCCTTCTCGCCACCGATCTTGCCGTCCTTGAAGGTGGTCTCGTAGCCCGTGCCGGGAACGAGGTACTCGGGGTACGGCGCGTAGGTGTGGTCGCACAGGCCGATGCTGTTGAACAGGTCTGCCTTCGCCTGGCAAGTGATCTCGAACTTGCCGCTCTTGGTCTTGAGCGGATTTTTCTCAGGGTCCTGAATGAACGAGGCGTAACCCAGGAACGAAGAGTACTTGTCGTCCTTCTTGCGCTCCACCTGGTAGCCGCCGTTGGAGACGAACTCATTGAGGCCCACGCGGCCGGTCTGGGTCTTGCCCTCGACGCCCCACTCCTTGAGGTCGGCCTCGGTGACGGTGACGAGCGGCACATACTTGCCGGAGTCGTCGTCCGCGATGACCGTGGTGCCCGCGATGCTGTTGAAGAACGCCTGCTTCGGGCTGATCGGGTACACCATCTTCGGGTCCACGCCGATGGCCTCCATGATCAGGGAGTTAATCTCGACGTCGGTCTTCGCTTCGAACAGCGGCTCGGTGACCTGCGAGAAGCAGAACAGGAACTCGCGGTTGGAAGCGGAAAGGCCGCCGGGAACTTCCCACTGGGTGGTGACGGGCAACACGATGTCGGAATACATCGCCTGCGTGGTCATGAACTGGGCCTTTGCCAGAACGAAATCCATCTTGCGATGCGCCTCGATGCCGCGCTTCATGTTCGGGCCGGTCTGCAGGTAGGCGTTCTCGTCATGGATAATGCAGTGGATGTCGCACGTGCGATCCTCGCCAGCCTGTGAGCCCTTGCCGGAGTACCAGTCGCCGACCATGCGATACTTGCCAGTCAGGCACGCTTCCCACACCTGGGGGCCGGGGATGACGCCGTCGATCTCGTTCTTCTGGCTCGGATAACCCGAGCTGCCACCCTTCACCAGGGCGGGGCCGCCGTTACCAGCGTTTGCATGGTAGTTGTTCGCGGTGCAGTTGCCGGGCTTGCCCATGTGGCCGCCCATAGCGCCAAGCGTCATGAACAACTGCGGAACGTTCTCGCACGCATCGCAACGAGCGGCGGCGAAGTTGTGAAGCAGCCACACGTTCTTCTTCTTGCCGATCTCGCGAGCGAACCACGTGATCTTCTCAACGGGAACGCCGCAGATGGTAGACGCCCACTCGGCGTCGTGCTTCACGCCGTCGTACTTGCCTTCCAGATAGTCGGCGAAGTTGACGTCTTCCTTCAGATCTTCAGGCTTGTGATCGGCGTCGAAACCGACGGTGTACTTGTCCAAAAACTCCCAGTCGACGATATCGCCCTCGGCCTTGTCCAGGCGGATCATCTCGGAAGCGACGCCCAGCAAGAACGCCGTATCGGTGCCGGTGCGGATGGGAATCCACTCGGCGTCGAGCATTTGGGCGGATGCCGTGTAGATCGGGTCGACGGTGATGAACTTGACGCCCGCTTCCTTCGCGCGGATGTAGTGGTAGCTCGGCGTACCGGCGGCAGACCACGCAGGATTGGACGCGTAGAACACGATGGTGTCGGCGTTCAGCATGTCGGTACGATCGTTGCACACGCCCGCGTCGGTGCGGGGAATGCCGATGGTGTCGGCGGTATTCAAAAGATAGGCACCATGGGAAGTGGTGTCGGCGGTGCTGGTGTGCCCGCCCCATGCCAGAAGCGGCGCGAACGCGAGGCGCGAGCCGTAGCTTCCTAGCAGAAACGCCTGGTTGCCGTACTTCTCCTTGATGGTCTTGAACTGATCGCCAATGTAGCTAATGGCCTCATCCCAGCTGATGCGCTCCCATTCGTCTTTGCCGCGCATCTCGCCGTTCGGGTTCTCCGGAGACCAGGTCTTGCGCTTGATGGGATACTTCAGGCGATCGGCGCCGAAGCACTGCTGCTGCTGCGCCTTGCCGCGCACACAACCGCGCTGCTGCGGGTAATCGAAAGAGTCTTCGTGCGTGTCGTCGGTCTTCTGGCGAATCACGGCACCATCTTTGACCATGACCTTGTTCATGCAACGGCCGCCGCAGTTATGCCAGCACGCCGCAGGAATCCACTCGCCGCCCTTTGCGGGATCGACGGGCAAACCCATCTCCTCGGTCGTCTCGAGGCTCGACTCCGCAGAGCAGCCGGTCGCAGCAAGACCCGCAACGCCCGCCATAACAGCAGCAGATGCCCCCAAGAAACCACGACGGGAAATATTATTCGTACCCACTGTCAGTTTCCCCCTTCAGATTTCTACATCGCGCACGTTGCATAGAACGCGTAGCGGGCAATGGCAACGCCAATCACCAGCAATGCGCACATGGCAATCGCAAGCATTTTCTTGTTCTCGAGTTTGGAAGCCGCAAGCGCAAGCGCAGCGGAAGCGACGGGCGCAACCACCAAGCCGACAGCCTGCGTGACGGGGTTTGCGCCCTGACCGCCAAATGCAGCAACCTCAAGCGCCAAACCAATAGCGAGCGCAGCGTCAACGATGAGCAACGCATAAAGAGCCGGCTTCTTGGTGACGTCAACCGACCCGAGCACGGCGCACAGACCGAGACCCATAGCCAAATCTCCTGCGAAAAACGAGAGCACCGTTGCTGGAGCATTGCTCCACACGGCATTGCCATACACGTCCACATACGCGGTGGCCATAAGCACCATGCACACCACAGCAGCGACGGCAGCAACGACGCGCAACGCAAACGGGCTGTTTTTCTTAGCAAGCGTGATGATAAGGTCGACAATCACAAGCGCGAAGAAAATGCCTGAAGCCGCAACCTCTTTGACCATTCCAGAACCAAAGTTCACCGTGCCAGCGCTGACCGAAGCGAGCGCACGCGGAATGCTCTGGACATGCGTCGAGGCAGCTATCATGCCAACCGCAAACAAGACCACGATCACCAAGGGAACGAGCCACGGGCGCTCACCCGTGCGCGTGCGCTGGAAGCAGGTTTCAAACG
>NZ_DBFSAP010000044.1:0-94962 GCF_048412355.1 Ellagibacter sp. | reverse complement strand
CATGACCTCGCGGCAGATCTGCGCCGCGCGGCGCTCGTGATCCGCCCGCACGGTGGAAAAGACGCAGGAAATGGCGATGGACTGCACCTTCCCCTTCAGCTCCGCAAAGAACGCCCGCGCGGCGTCCTCGTCCAGCGGCGCGAGTTCCTTGCCGTCGTACTCGAACCCGCCGCCGATGACGGCGCTCTTTTCGCAGATAAAGCGGATGTCCTCCGGCCAGTCCACCATCGGCGGCACGCCCACGGTCGCCGGCGCGCCGATGCGCAAAAGGCCGATTTTGGCCAGATTTTTGCGTTCGACGATGGCGTTGGTGCACTGCGTGGTGCCCAGCATCGCCTGGCTGATGGCCGCGCGATCCACGCCGCTCTGCTCAAGCACGGCGTCCACCGCGTTCATGATGCCGCTGTAAATGTCTTCCGACGTGGGGCTTTTCACCGCAGCCGCCACGTTGAGGTTTTCGTCGATCAAAACGGCGTCCGTGTTGGTGCCGCCGACGTCGATGCCCAGTTTATACATGCTCTAGCCTTCCTTTCGCGCGCTGCGCTTCTCAACGGGAATGTAATCGGTGTCAAGGCCGAAGTAACGCGGCCCCACGAGTTCGAGCCCTGCGGGCGTGCGCCACATGTCGAAGCACTCAAGCCCCACGGCGAGCACGCGCTTGCCGTACTTCAGGGCGTCGGTCGGCACGGGCATGAACGTCTCGGTGTCCACCAGGCAGATGAGGTCGGGCGTGGTGGCGAGGTACTCGCCGCTCACGACGCACGAGAGGTTCTCGTTCTGGAACTCCACGTACGCCTGGCTGCCCTTGTCCTCCCCGATGCCTTCAAGGACGACTTTGCCGAAGTTGAACGCCCCGCGCGTTTCGCGCAGCACGTCGGAGATCTTGCCCTTGAACAGCTTGTGGCCGCCGGCGAACTGCAGGAAGTACTGCTCGGGGGTAAGCCCCGCCTCGCTTGCGCGGTCCTTCGCATGGCGGATGGCGCGGCCCAGCTCCTCGGAGCGGGTGACGATGCCCTTCACGCCGAAGGAGCGGCACGTTTCGGCGTCCATGCAGAACAGCGCGATGGTGAGCGTTCCGCCGCAGGTCATGGTGGCGGCGCGGGCGATGTCCTCGGTCCACTTGTTCGTGACGGTGTCGAGGATGCCGGAGTTGCCCTTCTCGTCGATGAACGCCATGGGGCTGGCCGATGCGCCGCCGATGGTGAACGTGACCATCTGCAGCTCGGGGAAGGCGCGCCCCATGCCGTCGGCGTCGACCATGGGGATGCCCAGGCGCGCTGCGGCGGCGATGGGGACCATGGAGTTCACGCCGCCGGCCTCCATGGGCATGGTGGCGTACACGGGCTTGCCGTAGTAGCGCGATACCATGTCGAACAGCTTGGCGAACTCGTTGGCGCCGACGCCCTTCTCCGTGAGGATGGTGGGGGCGCCCATCGAGGCTGCCGGCATGATGAAGGCGCCGTCGGGAACCTCCTCGGGGTCGATCAGCTTGACCGGCCCGTGCTCTTTGATGGCCTGGATGGCCGTAAGCTTGCCGATGTAGGGATCACCGCCTCCGCCTGCGCCGAGAAGCGCAGCGCCAAGGGCGATGTCCTCAATTTCTTGGATGCCTATTTCTCGCATAGCACCGTTCCCTTCTTGTGGGTTGCCTTCGTTGCGTCGCACGTGGCGAAGCGGGCACGCGCTTATAGGGCCAAACGCCTAAGGCGCACGCCCGCCAGATGATGCGAAAGAGCTCCCGGGCTAGCGTCCGAAGCGCTCGTGGGTTTGTTCGACGGGCGCGTAGGGCACGGAAAGCCCGAAGAACTCAGGGCCGCCCAAAGCGACTCCCGCCGGCGTGCGCCATGCGTCGTCGCATGGCAGGCCGATGAGCATGACGCGCTTGCCGTACTTCAAGGCGTCGGTCGGCACGGGCGTGAACGTGTCGTGGTCGACCAGGCAGATGATGTCGGGCACCGTCATCACGACGTCGTCGCCGATCTGCGCGTAGAGGTTCTCGTTCTGGAACTCGACGAAGCCGGTCTTGCCCTTGTCCTCGCCGAAGCCTTCGAGCACCGCGCGTCCGAAGTTGAACCCGTCGCGCGTCTCGCGCAGCACGTCGGAGATTTTGCCCGTCATGAACAGGTAGGCGCCCGTCTCGCGCAGGAAGTAGTCGCGCGGGGCTTCGTCGCGCACGTCCTTGGCGGTGCGGATGATGCGTCCGAGGCGCTGCGCCAAATCCACCGTACCGAGCACCGCGCTGCGTTTCATCTTCTCGCCCGTCATGGAAGATCCCAGGCAGATGACCTGCCCGCCGCAGGCCGTGGTGACCGCGCGGCCGATAGTTTCGGTCCATGAGTTGTCGATCGTCTCGGTGACGGTGCGGTTACCCTTCTCGTCGACGAACACCATGGGGCTGGTGGGGACGCCGTTGAGCGAGAAGGTGTCCTGCTCAATGCCGGGGAAGGCGCGCCCCATGCCGTCCGCGTTCACGAGCGGGATGCCCGCTCGCGCCGCGGCGGACACCGGGACGAGCGAGTTCAGGCCGCCGGCCTCGGACAACAGGAAGGCGTCGATCTTCTTGCCGATAAGCGCTTCGAGCAGCTCGCGCGCGCGGGCGTACTCGCTGCCATTGGAGCCCTTTTCCAGGGCGACCGTCGGGGCGCCGACGCCGCAGATGGGCGCGACGGTCCAATCGTCGGGGACCTCCTGCGCGTCGAGCATCTTCACCGGACCGTGCTTCTTCACGGCCGCGATGGCCTCAAGCCGGCCCATGTAGGGGTCGCCCCCGCCGCCGGCGCCGAGTAGCGCCGAGCCGAGAGCGATGTCGTCGATGTCGGAAACGTCGATAAAGCGCACGCGCTACGCCTCCTTCTTATTCGGGAACAGGACGATCTTGCCAGGGAAGGCCGGCAGATTGCAGGCCTTGTACACGATGACGTAAAGCACCATGGAGACGACCAGGCCGTTCACCGGCCCCAAGAAAAACGGGATGTCGATAAGCTCAAGGCCCGCGATGCCCGCGAACGTGCCGCCCGTCACCATGGCGATCAGGGCGCCCATGATAAACGACACGAAGCCCGGAACCGAAACGCCCGCCAGCGGTTTGAAATTCTCGGGGCGCGCTTTGCGGATGAGCCAATAGTCGGCAATCATGGTGCCGGCGAGCGCCGGGATCATCGCGGAAAGCACGGTCAGAAACATCGTGAAGTAGTCCATGATGCCGACGGCCGCAAGCACGATGCCGACGGCGCCGGCGATTGCGGTGCACATGCGGTAGCCCTTCTGACCCGTGCCCGCCATGACGGCGAACGCGAGGCCGGCCGAATACGCGTTGCCGACGTTCACCGACCAGGTGGACAGCACGAGCGCCACCAGGCCGACGGCGGCGAAGCCGAGCGAGGCGAGGATCAGCGTGATGTCGCCGCCCGAATCGGGAACGGCGATGGCGAGCATCGCGCCCATCATGAGCACGATCACGTTGGGGGGAAGCACGCCGATGATGCTGGACAGCACGCTGCCCTTGCGGTCTTGGGCGTAGCGCGTGAAGTCGCCGACCGTGGCACCACCGACGGCGAAGAGGCCGACAGCGATGCTGATGCCGGACACCAGGCCGATACCCTCGGCGGGCACGTAGTTGAACAGCGAATCGGTGCCGGAACCAGACAGCGATACGACAAGGCCGTATGCGCAGATGATGAACAGAAGCGGCGCGGCGACGTAGTTCACTCACTTCACGCCGTCGAACCCGACAACGGCGGTCGCGAGCATGAGCACGCCCCAAAACACCGACGAAGCCCAGATGGGAATCTCGAACCCTACCAGGTCGGCGGCCATGATGGAGAACGACGCGCCGCATACGGCCGCCTGCACGCCGAACCAGCCGATGAGCGAGATGCCGATGATGAGGCTGATCAGGTAGCGCCCGCCGGCCTTTCCAAGCGACGCGGTCGACATAGCCGAGGTGGGCAGCCCGACGTCGACGGACTCCATGGCGACGAAGCACATGTAGGCGACGACGATGCCGAAGCCGATGAACGCCGCCAAAAACGCGTCGGAAAGCACGAGGCCGGCGCCGAGCACGGCTCCGGTCATGAGGGTGGACACGTTGAACGCGTTGCCGATCCAGATGCAGGCGATGGGCCACCATCCGCGGCGTTCGCTCTCGGCGACGTGCAGCGATTCTTCGCCGAATTGGCCGTCCAGATCCGACTGGACGGCATTATGTGCGGAAGCCTGCGACGGCTCCGTTTCCCTCGATTGCATTGCTTCTCCGTTCGAATACGTGCGTTGCTTGTGCGGAAGGTCCCGCTCGGCGAGACCCCGTGCAATGCTAGCGTAACGCTGCGGTTTTGTGTGTTAAGAATGCATTACGCGTTGGGATTTTCCGCCGGGAGGTTGCCCATCGTTTGCAGGTGGGCCATGGAGCCGTATCGCTTTACGAACAGGTCAAACTCCTGATCGTCGTAGAACGAGCACGCCCCGGCGCCGAAGGACTTCGCCGCTTCCACCATGAAGGTGCCCGCTTCGTCGAGATCCTCAAGGTGGGTGGCGCCGGTCGCGCAGCCGGCGACGGCGGTCTCGGTGGTGATGGCCACGCCGACGACGGGGGCGGCGGTGGCGGTTGCGGGCTGCAGAATGGAATTCAGGTGGTACAGCCCGTTGCCGTAGGGCGTGATGTCGGCCATGGACAGCGGGAACGTCCGCGCGCGACGGCCCGACGCGATCTCGGCAAGGCTCACGAGGTCTTCGCTCACGCGCAGGATACACCCCTCCTTCACGGTGGGGGATATCGCGAAGCCCCGGTCGTTCATGATGCGGTTGCCCTTGGTGGTGTCCACGACCAGCACGGCGCCCACCGGGCCTTTCCCGATGTCCTCGCGGTTCACGGCCGCCGTGCTCACGGGCGATCCCATGAACGGCACCGGCTTGTGCGGGAAGGTGGGGGCGTGCGGGCACACGTGGGTGGAAACCAGCACGTCGCCTTCGAGCACGTCGCCGCGCGCATGCATGGAAACCAGCTTCGCCGCGCACGCGAGCACCGTGAGTGCGCCGTCGCCGTCGGACACGAACCCGATGCGCTCCGGGCGCGCGCCGAGCCCGCCGAGCCGACCGAGCAGCGCGATGGTCGGGGCGTTGCCGCCGGCAGCGTAGCCGCGCTTTCCGGGGATGTAGACGCGCACCATGTCGGTTGAGCCCTTCTCCCCTTCCAAGATAGAGGTCTGCGCGTCGCAGTCGGCATCGATACTGCGCAGGTACGAAACCACCTCAACCCCGCTTGCCGCCGGCGAATCGAGGATGTCGTACAGGTCTATCAAATGCTTCAAAAGCATGAAACCGCCCCTTTTGTTGTGAGAAAATCAAAACTTGCACGATTGTTCATGATAATGCTTCTTATGCGCCTGAGTGCCACAAGTGCGCGCAGGTGTGTAAAACACGCGATTCCTTAGGAGAAAGGGCGGCATTCGTGAGAAGAAGCATAGGAGTTGAAGAGATCGAGGACATGGCGCTCGGCGCGACGGTTCTCGGCGCGGGGGGCGGGGGAGACCCCTATGTGGGAAAGCTGATGGCGATCGAGGCCATCAGGCGGTACGGAAACGTGGAGCTGGTCAGCCCCGATGAGGTTCCCGACGATGCGCTTGTCGTGGTGTCCCAGATGATGGGCGCCCCGACGATCATGGTGGAGAAGATTTGCAGCGGGCAAGAACCCATGGCAACCTACGACGAACTGGTGCGCGAGCTGGGGCAGGAGCCCTACGCCATCTACGCGGTGGAGGCCGGCGGCGTGAACTCGACGATCCCGTTCATCCTGGGCGCGACGCGGCACATTCCCGTGATCGACTGTGATCTGATGGGCAGGGCGTTTCCCGAGTTGCAGATGACGACGCTCGGCATCAACGGCGTGAAGGGCATGCCGGCGGTGCTTGCCGACGAGAAGGGCAACACGGTGACGGTGCGCGGCATCGACGACCGCTGGCTTGAGCGCATCGCTCGCCAGGCGACGTCGGTCATGGGCGGCTACACCATCTTGGCGTCGTACCCGTGCACGGGCAAGCAGCTGAAGGACTATTGCGTGCGCAACACGCCGACGCTGTGCGAGACCATCGGGCGCACGCTTCGCGAGGCGCGCGAGGAGCATCGCGACCCCATCGACGCCGTGTTGGGCGTGACGAACGGATATCGCCTGTTCAAGGGCAAAGTGCACGACGTGGCGCGCAAGACCGACGGCATGTTCGTGCGCGGCCACGCCATCGTCGATGGGCTGGACGCGGACAAGGGCCGCCAACTGGTCATCGAGTTCCAGAACGAGAACCTCATCGCACGCGTCGGCGACGAGCCGCTTTGCATGGCACCCGACATCATCGTGTCGCTCGACGTGGAATCGGGCCAGCCGGTGACGACCGAGGGCTTGAAGTATGGCGCCCGCATCGTGGTCGTGGGCATGCCGTGCGCGCCGCAATGGCGCGAGCCGCAGGGGCTTGCCGTCGTGGGCCCGCGCGCCTTCGGCTACGACCTGGATTACGTGCCCGTCGAGGAGCTGGCTGCCCAGCATGCGGAAGGAGCGCAGGCATAATGGCTGATACGAACCGTACCTGGAGGCTGGGGATCGACGTCGGAGGCACCAACACCGACGCCGTCATCATCGACGGCGACCTGCAACTGGTCGCCGCCACGAAAAGCCCGACGACCGAGGACGTGATGAGCGGCATTGAGTCGGCCATGCACGAGGTGCTGACGCAGGTCGGCTCCGAGGCGGCGGCGAACATCGGGTTCGCTATGCTCGGCACGACGCATTGCACCAACGCGATCGTGGAGCGCAAGCGCCTGAACAAGGTGGCGGCGCTGCGCATCGGCGCGCCGGCGACCACGGCCGTCAGCTGCATGGCCGATTGGCCGCAGGAGCTCAAAGACGCCATGCGCGTGGGGGATTTCCTGGTGCACGGCGGCAACGAGTTCGACGGTCGCGAGATCAGCCCGCTTTCCGAAGACGAGCTGCGCGACGTGGCGCGCACCGTGCGCGAAGAGGGGTACGAATCCGTGGCGGTGACGAGCGTGTTCTCGCCGGTGTCGGACGCCCACGAGCGTCGCGCCGCCGAGGTCCTTGCCGCTGAGCTGGGCGATGAGTTCCCCATCACGCTTTCGAGCGAGATCGGCTCGCTCGGTTTCTTGGAGCGCGAGAACGCATCCATCCTGAACGCGGCGCTGCACGACGTCGCGCACACGACCGCCGACGGCTTCGAGGCCGCGCTTGCCGCCGAAGGGCTTTCCGACGTGACGGTGTACCTGGGGCAAAACGACGGCACGCTCATGTCCGTTGACTATGCGAAGCGCTACCCCATCTTCACGATCGCCTGCGGGCCGACGAACTCCATCCGCGGCGCATCGTTTTTAACGCACGAGAAGGACGCCGTGGTCGTGGACATCGGCGGCACGACGACCGACGTGGGCGTGCTCGCCCACGGCTTCCCCCGCGAGAGCATGATCGCGGTCGAGATCGGCGACGTGCGCACGAACTTCCGCATGCCCGACCTGGTGTCGGTGGGCTTGGGCGGCGGCTCCATCGTGCGCCAGGCGGCCGACGGCAGCGTGTCGGTCGGCCCGGACAGCGTGGGCTACAAGGTGACGCGCGAGGCGCGCTGCTTCGGCGGCGACGTGCTGACGGCGACCGACATCGTGGTAGCGCGCGGGCAGGCGGCCGGCGTGGGCGACCCCGCGCTCGTGGCCGATCTGGATCCGGGCCTTGCGGATGCGGCGTATGCCGAGATCAAGCGCATCATCGAGGACGCGGTCGACGCCATGAAGACCTCGGCGGGCGATGTGACGGTGATCCTCGTGGGCGGCGGCTCCATCCTGGCGCCCGACGAGCTTGAGGGTGCGGGCAAGGTGCTGCGCCCGGAGAACTTCGGCGTGGCCAACGCCGTGGGATCCGCTATCGCCCAGGTGTCCGGCCAGGTGGCGAAGGTGTTCTCGCTGTCCGAGATCTCGCGCGAGGATGCAATCGCCGCATCGAAGGAACGCGCCTGCGAAGAGGCGATCGACGCCGGCGCCGACCCCGACACCGTGGAAGTGGTGGAGGTCGAGGACATCCCCATGGCGTATTTGGGCGATGCGCTGTGCATCCGCGTGAAGGCCGTGGGCAACCTGCGCGTGGCGCAGCCGTAGCGAGGAGGCGGAGTGGCTAAAGAGGAAAAGATGGTGCGCCTTGCGCTCGTGCAGTTCGAATCCGAGCTGTGCAACGTGGAGGCGAACGTGGCCCACGCCTGCGACATGATTCGCGAGGCGGGTGAGAACGGTGCGGACATGGTCGTGCTGCCCGAGCTGTTCAGCACCGGGTACCAGCTTGATGTGGTGGGCCCGCGCATCGCTGAGCTGGTAGAACCTGTGAATGGCCCGACCGTGCGCGCGCTGCAGGAGGCGGCGGCGGATGCGGGCTCGTACGTGGTTGCAGGGCTGGCGCTTGAGCACGAGCTTGCTGGTGTCGCGTACAACAGCGCCGTGGTGATCAATCGCGCGGGCGAGCTTGTGGGCACCTACGACAAGCAACACCTATGGGCGCTTGAGCGCTTCTATTTCCGCAGCGGGTCGGATACGCCCGTGTTCGACACCGATTTCGGTCGGGTGGGCGTACTGATCTGCTACGACCTGGGGTATCCAGAGGTATCCCGCATGCTGGCGCTGCAGGGCGCCGAGCTTTTGGCGTGCCCCTCGGCGTGGTGCGCCGCCGATATGGACGTGTGGCACATCAACGCGCCGGCTCGTGCGCTGGAAAACACGGTGTACCTCGCGGCGGTGAACCGCTATGGGTTCGAAGAGGGCCTTGAAATGCCTGGTCACACGCTTCTTTGTAACCCCCGAGGCGCCATCATGGGCGAGATTGAGGAAGAGGCAGAAGGCGTGCTGCTCATCGACATCGATTTGGGGAACATCCCGCAGTACCGCGAACGGAGCCCCTACCTGCGCGACCGGCGCCCCGATCTGTACGATCAGGTGCTGCTCCCGTAGGAAGCGAGCAGCCTCGCTGCGCTTCGGGCGCTGGCCGGTATGCGTGCGATCCGGCGAGCGCCTTGCGGTTGCGGCGCAGCACGAAGTAGTCGATCACCATGATGCCGGCGACCGGCGGGATGGCGACGCCGAGCAGCGTGAGGAAGCTCGTGAAGTAGTTGATGATGCCGATCACCGAAAGGAAGGTGCCCACGATGCCGAGCGTCCACACGAGCGCGTTGCGGCTGATCTTCTTGTTGAACAGCGCGTTGATCATCGTGGCAAGGCCGAGCGAGGACGAGTAGAGATTGATGTCGTTGAGCTTCACGGTGGAGGCGACGACGATGATCACGCCGACCACGCTGGAGGTCGCCAGCATGATCTCAGTGACGTTGCTCGTGCCCGTGGCGTGCGCCAGCAGCACGGCCAGCAGGTTCATGCCCAGCTCGCCCACGAACGTGCCGATGAGCGTCATCCAGAACACCTGCGTGCCGTTCTTCAAAAAGCGCGCGTAGTCAGGCGTGCAGATGGCGCCTGCGATGAAGCCGCCGGCGACGATGGTGGTGGCGGCGCCGAACGAAAGCGTCGGTCCTGGAGGAGCCATGCTTATCAGCTGCGCCAGGCTGTGATCCTGCATAACCACCCATGAGGAGTACAGCACCACGAGGATGAACAGGGGCACGAACACCGTCGCGAAGTTCGCGATGGCCTTGATGCCGAAGACCACGAGCAGCGTGATGCCGAGGCCGGTGATGATGGCCCAGATGGGATACTCAAGCCCGCCCAGGAAGTCCGTGAAGGGGATGATGGAGGCCATGCCTTCGCCGAACACGGAGTTCTGCACGCCGAACCATCCGACCATCGAGATGGCCACCACGCCGCCGAACACGGCGGAGCCGCCCTTGCCGAAGCCGCACCATCGCGACAGCAGACTGGTGGACAGGCCCTCGTTCGCGGCAGCGGTGCCGAGCGCCCAGCTGACTACCTGCAGCAGCACCGAGCCGAGCATGGTCGCCCAGAAGGCGTCCCAAAACGTCATGCCGAAGCCGAGCGTCGCGCCCAGCACCAACTGGGACACGCAGCAGATGGAACCGATACGGATGAGCAGAATCTTCCACAGCGGCTCCTTCGCTTCCGCGGGCACGCGCGAAAGCGAATGGTCGATGTCTTCTTGTTTTGCCATCAATGAAACCTTTCTAATGGTGCCGTCCCCCGCGGATGCAAAAAGATCGGCTTTTTCTATAGCCCACTATGATAAAACGCAAGCGTTACGATTGTGTTTCCATCTGCTTTTTTCTACGGCGTAAAGATTGTGGGGGTTTGACCCAACTCCGATGACGATGGCGGGCGCAGCCCGCCTGAGGAAGCGGAGCGGCAAAACGAAAAGAAATTCCTTTATTCTTTTAACGAACAAGCAAAAAGAAAGCGCTTGGGGTGAAATCCACTCCCAAACGCTTTCATAACGTGCCTGCTGTGCGTCAGCTGCGTCCTCAGAGGCGAGCAAGCTCGCCCGCATCGGCGCGCCGACGAGGCCTGTCAGCTACAGGCTGAAATCCTTCTCGCCGTTGAACACTGCGAGGGCGTCGGCAACGGAATAATCAGCCAGCGTAATGGCGCTAATCGCCTTCGTGAGGCGCACCGCCTCGTCGAGCGAACGCTGATGGATGTTACGACCCGTTGCGTTTCCGCAGGCTCCGCCCACATGAATCTGGTCGTAGAGCTGCGTCAGGAACGTCTTCGCATCGACGGTCGAGCCGCCTGCGCACACGAGACCCGTGCGACCCGCGGCCATGGAGGCAACCTTCAGGGCCTCGGCAGGGGTGCGCGTATCGTCGCCTTCGGGCTTCGGCGGATTTACCTTCACGAAGTCGGCGCCGAGGCAAAGTGCCACGCCGGCGGCACCCGCGATAAGGTCGGGGTCCTTCTCGGCGGTGACAGCCTTGCCGCGCGGGTAAATCCACAGCACGACGAGCAGGCCGTTCGCATGTGCCTGCGCGATGAGCTCGCCAGCCTCGGCCATCATGGTGGACTCGTACTCACTGCCCAGGTAGATGGTGTAGCCCAGGCCGACGATGTTCACGCCCGCTTCGCGCATGGCGAGGATGGCGTCCAAATCGTAGAGCTGGGGCGAATAGGGGTCGTCCTGCGAAGTCTTCACCAAGTTGGTCTTGGAGTTCATCTTCACGAGGTAGTTAATCTCGGGATAATCGGCAGCATACTGCGCGATGAGACCGCGCTGACCAGCGAGGACGCCACACACGCCCTGATGGCCGATCTCGAAGAGATGCTCGGGGGCGGCGTCTGCCAGATCGATGCCCTCGCCGTAGAAGTCCTTGTTCAAATGCTCGATCTTCTGGTCGCACGCGAAGAGCATGAGTCGACCGGTTCCACGCGTGGCCTTCAGGTAATTGTCAATGTATTCCTCACGGGACTCGGGCATGACGTCTGCGGGAACACGAACCTGATCACGGGTGATTTTCGGCATGTTGATCCTCCTTTTGGGATGCGATATAAGGCGCCGCGGTCGAAACATCGGCGATTCGCCAGGCGACGCACGGAAGATATTCTAGCAAAAGGGAGGCATGCGCGCCGCACGCGTCGGCGAGCGATATGCGACGCAGGCAAAAGCAATCGGGGCCCGCCGTCAGAACCATTCCTTCTTATTGAAGACGTAGATTTGCTCGAATTCCGTCTGCGATTTGGAAAGATACAGCACGCCCTCGACGATGGAGATGACCACCATGGCAAGACCCGCGAGCCCCAAAGAGAAAATGCTGCCCACGATAGTGACGGCGAGCATGATGAACCCCGGCGTGTTGTAGCCCAGATAGAACTTGTGGATGCCGAGGCTGCCGAGGAAGATGGCCAGAAGCCCCGCCGCCACATGGTCTTTCGTGTTTGGGGCAGCCTGCGCGTAGGGCTGCTGGTACGGCTGTCCGTAAGGCTGCTGCGTGTAGGGCCGGGAATAGGCCTGGTTGGCTTGCCAGGGGCCTTGCGACTGCTGGTAGGTTTGGCCATTTGCCTGCTGGTATGTTTGCCCCCAGACGTCACTCGCCTGCTGGGAGGGCTGGCTCCAAGCGTCTTTGCCCTGCTGGTAGGCCTGGCTCCAGGCGTCGTGACCCTGCTGATTCGGCTGGCTCGCCCCGCTCGGTTGGTTCGCGTCGTTTGGCTGGCTCGCCCCTCCCAGCTGGTCCGCCCCGCCGTCTTCGCTCGATTCCTCGGGCTGGCCGCCCCGAGCCTGCTTCTCGCGCGCCACGCGAAGGCGCTCCTGCGCTTCTTTCAACGCCGCTTCGGCGGCGGCAATCTCGTCGTTCATGTTGTTGGAATCGCTCATGGGAAAACCTTTCGACCTGCGTCCTTTCATTCATAATAGCCGCAGGTAGACGCAACCCGCGATTGCGTTACGCGTCCGTTATCGAGCCGACACCTCGCGGAATACCAGCGCCGGCAAGCGCCGCGCACTTGCCAACTGAACCAACGTTATCGGTCGTTTTCGCCTTTATCGTGATGGAAGAGGTTCATGATCTTGTCGCGGAAGACAATCGCAACGATAGCGATGACCGCGACGACCGCAAAGATGATGAGGCTTTGCGTGATGTTCCCGTCCACCAGGCCATTTGCCGCATAGGTCGAGATGACGATGCCCGGAATGCGACCCACGTTCGACAGGACGAGGAAGTCGCGCATGCGCATATTCGTAAGCGGGACCAGGTACGTGAACGTGTCCTTCGGCATTGCGGGGATCAAGAACAGGATGAACACCACGATGGACAGCTTGCCGCTTTCCTCGAAGGCGCGAAACTTGTCAAGGTATTTCGTGGGAACCATGTCCTGCACGAACGGCGCGCCCAGGCGATGAACCACCGCGAACACAAACGCACTCGAGATGATGCATCCGAGCAAGATGACCGCAGCGCCGAGCCAAGGGCCATACATCATGCCCGCCGCCATCTGAACGACTTCGCCGGGAATGAACGCCACGACGATCTGCATGAACTGCATAGCCAAAAGGATGAGGAATCCCAGAGGGCCCGCGTTGCGCACGTCGTCGATCACGCGGCTGAGCCCGCCCGGCTCGAAGACTTCGTGGATGTAGGGCCAAAGCAGGACCATGATTACCACCATGAGTGCCAAAAATGCGATAAGCCCGCCGAACCTGAAGATGTCGCCGCGCGTCATCTCGCGACCGCGGACCGTCGTGATTTCCTGCGCCTTCTCGCGCACCGCTTCGCGACGCTCGCGAGCGCGCTCCTTTACGGTCTCGCGACGCTCGCCTTCGCACTCGCGTTGAGGCATAGCTTTCCCCTGACCGTTCTTATCGTTCGATGAGGCTTTCACCTGCGGATTATTCAGGCTGATAGTCCCGTTGTTCACTTCGGAATCACTTTCTGCGTTGCTTTGCACACGTCTCACCTAGTCGTCACGACGAGCCTTGTCGAATTCTTCCTTGAACGCGGAGAACATGCCGCCAGCAGCCTTAAGCTGGCTGCCGACCGCGCGCCCGATTCCCTCCGACGCCGAATCTTGAGAAGCCCTTTTCGCCGGCTTCTTCTTCGGGGCCTCATCGGGGACGACCTCAGATGCGTCGTCTTCAGCGTCGTCGACGGCGAGGGCTTCCTCGTCGGCCGAACGCTTCTCGGGCTTGGGGCCGCGCGCCTTGTCGTACTCCTCCTTGAACTCGGAGAACATGCCCGTCGCCTTACCGATTTGCTTGCCGGTCGCGTAAGCTCCCTTGTTTACCGCGTCGCCGGCAACGTGCGCAGCTTCGCTGACCTTGGGTTTCACCTTGTCGACCGCGGCATGCGCCTTGTCCATGGCAACGGCGGTGGCAGCGCCCGCCTTCTCGGCAGCGCCCCCTTCGATCGCGATGTCCGCCGCCTCGTCCTTCACCAGGATGGCGCCGAGAACAGGGTTCTCATCCGACCCTTCGTATTCGCCCGAGAGGGCGCATCCGATGCCGCGACGGAAGCCCAGCACAAGATCGCCCGGGACCGAGCGCGTGCCCAAAAGCGCGTTCGCCGTAGCCCCCGTATCGACCAAGAAAGACTCGACCTTGCCCGTCACCAGGCTGAACGTCACCACTCCGACGGTGCCAAGCGTTGTGCCCGACTCGGTGATCACCGGCATGCCGCCCCAGATGACGCAGTCGTCCAGGCGCACGTCGATCGCCTTGCAGGCCGCCTTGTCGCGCGTTTTCGCGTCATCGGCGAGCACGACGCGCCCGTCCTCGAACTCGAAGCCGTCGAGCGAGACGAACAGGTCCTTGCGGTGAAACATCCAGAGCAAGTCGGGGCGCTTGACCATGATGCCGATGCACCGGCGCTCCTTGGGATGGTAAACGAACGCGCGCACTTTGCCGATGCGCTTCGTCGCGTTCTTCCCGCCCATGACTCGAACGTTGTAAAGCTCCTTGGTTGTGATGAGATTGCTTGTCATTTCGTCCCCGGAAAATCAGAGGGGCGCGCTGTGCGCGGTGGAAACCGCACACGAGCATTGCGCCCCTTTCACATGCGCTCTTGGTGCGAGCGCGTCGTCCTGCTGTTCGTTACGCCTGTTCGCCTTCGGAGGCACCCGCAGCCGGCGCCTCTTCCTGAGCGACCTCGACCGGAATCTCTTCGGAGGCCGCAGCCGCAGACTCCTCGGCGTTCTTGGCGACTTGCGCGGCGATGCGAGCACGGGCGGCCTCAATCTTCTCGCGGAGGTCATCGGTGCCATCGGGAGCAGGCTTCACACCGCTTTTCGCCTCCTGCACACGGGAAGCGGCTGCGCCGTAGATTTCCTGCCCCTTCGAAGCAACGGCGGAAACGACGCTCTGACCCTTGGCGACGGCGTCCTGCGCGAACGACTGAGTGCGCGTAGCAGCCTCAGGACCTGCAACTTCTTCCACAACCTGCTGTGCGGTGGAGGCGGTTTGGGCTCCCAGCTCCTGAGCTTCGCCCCACACGGCATTCGCCTTCTCAGCAACCATGTTGCGAGTCTCGCTGCCCGTGCGCGGTGCGCACAGAAGCGCCGCGACTGCACCGACAAGACCGCCTGCCAGAAAAACTCCGAGTTTGTTGCCCATAACGGCCTCCTTCAAGACGTTTTCTCGATGCGCTCATTATAGGTGCTTGCGAGACGACGCCGCCTAAAATCGCGACCCCTCCACTAATCGGTTGCCGTTTCGTTGAAGAGGAGGCGCGCTTTGGGTACAAGAAAGGCCCGCGAACGGGCCTTTCCTGACGGTTAGATTGCCGACAGACCGCCTAGCAGAAGACGGCGCCGCGCTCTTTCGCGTTGTTGACCAGCTCGTTCAGCACAGCAGATAGGCTCAGCCCGCCCGCCTTGCAAGCCGCGGGGAACAGCGAGGTCTCCGTCATGCCCGGGGACACGTTCGTCTCCATCACGCGCGCCTGGGCACCGTCCCAGATAAGGTCGATGCGGCCCAGGTCGCGAAGGCCGTACGCGCGATACACCTCCAAAACCGCGCGCTCGATTTCAGCACGGATCGCCTGGGCGTCGGCCTCGTTCGAGGAAAGCGACTCGTTGCGTACCGGCGCGTAGTAGTCGACCAAGCTCGCGTCCATGCGGGCGGCGGTGTCGTAGAGCCCGCGCTTGGGAACGATCTCCACCGGGGGCAGCGCATGAGCGTCCCAACCGGTGCCGATGACGGAAACTGCCAGCTCAACGCCTTCGATCCACTGTTCGATGACCACGTGATCGTCGTAGGACAGCGCATCGAGGATCGCCTCGCCCAAGTGATCGATGTCGTCGACGCGGTGCACGCCCATCGCAGATCCGCCGTGCGCCGGCTTCACTGCCACGGGGTAACCGCCATGAACGCGTTCCTCCACCAAGTCGAGCGCCGTCGCGGCACCCATGTCCTTGAAAGCGTCGCGTGCGATGCAGATGCCCTGCGGCCACGAGGCGACCGCCGGCTCGTCGGTGAGCTCGCGATACGCCTCCATCGTCGCATGCAGCGAGTCCTTGTTCTGGGCGCGGCGGCACACGAGCGCGTCGGAGCCGACATAGGGGATGCCCAAAAGTTCGAGCAGGCTCTGGATGGAACCATCCTCGCCGTGCTTGCCGTGAAGCGCGCTGTAGCACACGTCGGGGCGCTCGCTGCGCAGCGTGGGCACCAGCTCGCGCGTCGTGTCGAGCGGGACGACCTTATGCCCGGCTTCCTCGAGCGCAGCGCACACGTTCTTGCCGCTAGCCAGCGAAAACTCTCGCTCGAACGAGGTTCCGCCCATCAAAACCGCAACTTTGAGACCCATGTTGTTCCCTTTCGATAACGCCGTTCGCACGGCGCGGAATGTTTGCCGCTATTCTTCCGGCACCTTGATGGCGCCCGCGTCGATGAACGCGCGATAAAGCTCCAGGCGTTCCTCGATCACCTTCGCCAGGCGACGGATCGCCTCCGTGATGTTCTCGGGCGTTTCGTAGCTGAAGTTCAAGCGCATGCAGTTTCTGCCCGTCACGCCGTCGACATAGAAGCTGTCGCCCGGGCAGAACGTCACGCCCGCTTCGAGCGCGTCGGCAAGCATGCTGCCCGTGTCCACGTACTCCGGCAGCGTGACCCACAAAAAGAAGCCGCCCTCCGGATGCGTCCACGACGCCTCGGGCGGGAAATACTCCTCGAGCGCGGCGAGCATGGCGTCGCGCCGCTCACCGTAGGTCTTGATAAACTTCTGCAGCGTGCGCTGCCACGGCGTATCCGTGAAGTAATGCTCAACCACGACCTGATCAAACGTCGAACCGCACAAATCGGCACCCTGCTTCACCAGGCTGATGCGCGCGAGCACGTCGACGGGTGCGCAGATCCAGCCGATGCGAAGGCCTGGCGCGAAGATCTTCGAGATGGTGCCCAGGTAGATAACGCGATCGTCCTGCGCCTTCAGCGGAACCATGTGCCCGCCCTCGTAGCGCAAGCGCCCGTAGGGGTCGTCCTCGATGATCATGAAATCATACTCATGCGAAAGCTCGATGAGGCGCTTGCGGCGCTCGCCCGTCATGGTGACGCCGCCAGGGTTCTGGAAGTTGGGGATGGTGTAGAGCATCTTCAGGCGCTTGTTGCCCTTGCCGATGCGCTTGAGCTCCTCTTCCAGCAGATCCATGCGCATGCCCTCATCGTCGAAGGGCACAGAGTGAATCTCGGGCTCGTAGGCGTTGAATGCGGAAAGCGCCGTTAAGTAGGTAGGGCCTTCCACCAAGACGATGTCGCCCTTGTCGAGAAACGTCTCGCCGAGCAGATTCAATGCCTGCTGGGCGCCGGATGTGAGCAGCATCTCCTCGGGCTTCACGCGGACGCCGATGTCGCGCATGATGTCGCAAAGCGCCTGACGGGTTTCCAGTCGGCCGTTCGTCGAGCCGTACTGCAGGGCAACGGCGCGCTCGTCGGTGATGGCGGCGTGCACCGCCTTCTGGATGGCGCGCTGCGGAAGGAGCGACACGTCGGGCATGCCGCCGGAAAGCGAGATGATGTCCGGGCGAACCGCCGCCGCGAAAAGGTCGCGCACGGCGCTCGAGCGCAGATTCCGCACGCGGTCGGCGATCTTGTCGCTCGTTTGGTCGAATTTCATGTGTGCCGTAGTCATGATGCTTAGAGTACCACCGCCTCGTTAATCGCGCAGAGGGCATCTTTAAAAGCACGCAGGGCCACCAAATCGTCCGTGAAATTCACTTCCACGCGCGCGAGGCCTCGCTGCTCGTCGAGCCACTGCGTCGTTCCGACGTACGTAAAGCTTTGTGACAGAGTACCGCTTTTCTCGGCCGCCACCTGCAAATCGATGACGAGGTGCTCAAGCAAGTGGGGCAACGGCGTATGATCGATCACCGCGCCGAAGGTGGGGCCCTCGTCGTTCACGCATGCATGGCGCACCAGGTTGGGAAACCGCGCACAGATGCGCGAGGCGAGCTCGGGCGTCGTTGTGCGGAATCCGGCGGCGACGTCGATGTTCGCCTCGATTCGCCGTGGGCGCACGCAGATGCGCGAGGCGCGGATGACCTCCATCACGCGCCCTGGGATGCGGCCTGGGACGCAGCCGTCCCAGACGCAGCCCCCGACGACGAGTCCTGCGGCGCGCGGGTGAGGACCATGGTCGAATCGCCCGAAAGCTCGGGGCTCGCCTGTTCTCCCTGAATAGCGCGGCCGAGAGCGGCAATCGTCCAAGAGATGTCCTCGGAGAGCGAATTTCCCCAGGTAGTTTCCCCATCACGCAAGGCAAGCGTCTGCCTGTCGAGCGAGAAGCGATAGCGCGCCTCGCCTTCCAAGTTACCGAAAGAGAGCGAAAGCGTCTTCGCACCCTCGTCGATCGCGTAGGAATACGTGACGTCGTCGGCGAGCTTGATGCCGTCTGCCGTGACGTCGACCGTCTTCTGCGTACCAGCGATGTACCACGTGCCCTGGATATCCTGCGCGTCATTCGCGAACGTCCAGCGCCAACAGGAGAAGGCGACGACGACGGCCACCACAACGAGCACCACGGCGCCAGCGACGACGAAAGGCCACTTCCTGCGCTTTTTCACGGAAGAAGGGCGGGGGGCGCCCCCGCGATCACGCGACGATGCGCCCCCCGTGCGCGCGGACGGCCGAGCGCCCGCGCGTTGTTGATTGTGAGAATCCACGCTCGTTATTCCACCGGTTTGATGACGTCGGTGCCCATGTAGGGAACAAGAACGTCAGGAACCTTGATGGTGCCATCAGCCTGCTGGTAGTTTTCCATGATAGCGGCCATGGTGCGGCCCGCGGGCAGGCCGGAGCCGTTCAACGTATGCAGGTAGCGCGAGCCCTTGAAGTTCGCCGGGTCGCGGTACTTGATGTTGGCGCGACGCGCCTGGAAGTCACCGCAGTTCGAGCAGCTGGAGATTTCCTTGTAGCCGTTGTAGCTGGGCAGCCACACCTCGACGTCGTAGGTCTGGCGCGCGGAGAAGCCCAGGTCACCCGTGCACAGCGAGATGACACGGTACGGAAGGCCGAGCTGCTGGAGCAGGTATTCCGCCTCGGCGGTCATGCTCTCGAGCTGGTTGTCGGAGTCCTCCGGCGTGGCGAACTTCACCATTTCAACCTTGTCGAACTCGTGCTGGCGGATGATACCGCGCGTGTCGCGGCCCGCCGAGCCCGCCTCTTCGCGGAAGCACGGGGTGAACGCGGTGTACCAGCGCGGCAGCGTGTCAGCGTCGAGTACCTCGCCCGCGTGCAGGTTCGTGAGCGTGACCTCGGCGGTCGGGATGAGGAACATGTCGCCCGACACGTGGTAGGCGTCGTCTTCGAACTTGGGCAGCTGGCCGGTGCCCACCATGGTCTCGCGCTTCACGACCACAGGCGGCCACCATTCCTTGAAACCGCGGGAGGTGTGCGTGTCGAGGAAGTAGTTGATGAGCGCGCGCTCGAGGCGTGCACCTGCGCCACCGAGCACGGTGAAGCGGCTGCCGGAGATCTTGTTGCCGCGCTCGAAATCGAGAATGTCGAGGTCAGTGCCAAGATCCCAGTGGGGCTTGGGCTCGAAGCCCTCGGCCGCGAAGTCGCGCGGGGTGCCCCAGCGACGGCGCTCGGGGTTCTCGGTCTCGTCCTTGCCGACGGGCGTCGCGGCGCAGGGGATGTTGGGCACATGCAGCATAAGGTCGGTGAGCTCGGCATCGACGGCCTCGCGCTTCGCGGAGATCTCGTCGAGCTCCTCATTGATGGCACGGACGCGCTCCTTGGCTGCCTCGGCCTCGTCCTTCTTGCCCTCGCGCATCATCTCGCCGATAGACTTCGATGCGGTGTTGCGCTCCTGCTGCAGCGCCTCCTCCTTCACGATGGCGGCGCGACGGCTCTCGTCGAGGCTTGAGAAGCGCTCCGCATCCCATGAAGCGTTGCGGTTCCTCATCGCCTCGGCGACTGCTTCTTGGTTTTCGCGGACGTACTTGATGTCTAACATGAGACGCGCTCCTTCTTGCCTTCGGGCCGTCGCTGCGCACACCTCGCGCGCAGCCTTGTTTTACACGGTCGAACCAGTATAGCGCAGCGAAAACCTCACGGGCCCGCATGCCCAAGCCTTCACGCGAAACGAAGACGCGAGCGGAGCGAAACACGCGTTGTTTTGTTCAGCATGCTGGACGGATTCCCCTGCATTTTGTTCAGTATGCTGGCCAGATGGCCCTCCGTCATCGGCGCCCGACAGCTTTGCGCAAGAAGCCTAACGAGCGCAATTAATTGCCCAGACCTTCCCCGAACGTGGAATCTTCGCGCGAGGTGTGCGCGGTATACTGGTTCACGTTATGCTTATGCGGTTGCGGCAACGAGCCGCAACACGCCACCTCCGAAGAAGCAACGAGGCCAACATGGATATTACCGAGCTGTACCATTTTCTTTTCGAGACGCCTGAAGGTGTCGGATGCCTGGTCGGCATCTGCCTGGTGCTGAGCCTGATCGTCTGCGTGATCATGGAGCGCCGCACACGCAAGCGTTTCGCGGACCGTCCGAAGGGCGAAGACGATTGGTCGATCTTCGACGATGACGACGAGGAAAAGGAAGACTAGCATCATGACAAGCGCGAACGACCTGCATCTCTACGAGCGCCGTGGCGACTACATCCCGCGCGTCGCCGCCGTCCACGATCTGTGCGGGTACGGGAAATGTTCGCTCGGCGTGGCGATTCCCGTGCTTTCCGCCGCCGGCTGCGACGTGTGCCCCGTGCCGACGGGGCTGTTCTCCAGCCACACCGCCTTCCCCGGCTGGTACATGCACGACACGACGAGCATCATGGAAGATTACACGAACGCGTGGAAGGGCATCGGAGTCGAGATCGACGCCGTGTACTCTGGCTTTCTGGGCGCGCCCGAGCAAGTCGATCGCATTCGCGATTTGTATGCCACCTACCCGAGCGCACTGCGCGTAGTCGACCCCGTTATGGCCGATCATGGCAAGGTTTATCCCACCTATACGCCCGAGCTGTGCGACGCGATGGCTGAACTTGCGGCGGGCGCCGACATCCTCACGCCGAACCTCACCGAGGCCGCCATCATCCTGGGCGAGCCCATCGGCGACGACTGGTGCGGCACCGACATCTCCGACGCCGAGGCGGCGCGCATGATCGATGCGCTCGTCGCGAAGGGCGCCAAGCACGTGGTGCTCAAGGGCATCCAGCGCGAGGGCGAGAGCGTCATCCGCAACTTTGTGGGCGGCGTGGACTGCGACATGTTCGAAGCAGCGAATGAATACTTGCCCTACATGCTGCACGGCACGGGAGACTTGTACTGCTCCTGCCTGATGGCGGCCGTCATGGCTGGTCGCAGCCTACGCGACGCTGTCGTGTTCGCGGGCGACTTCACGCACGACGCGATGATCGTGTCGGCCAAGCAGCCCGATTTCAAGAACCGCGGCGTGAGCTTCGAGCCGCTTTTAGGGAAGGTCGCCGAGCTTCTAGGGTAGAAGCGAGCGGCTTACTGCCTGATTTTGTCGGGAATGCCCAGAGCGGCAAGCACGACGCCCGCAAGTCCGGGCACGATCGAGCCGATGAGCGCCATCGTCCCCGGCGGCGTCCACGACGCGGGGTTCGCCGCCCACGCGGCAGCGCAGACGCCCAGTACGAGGACGACGGTCCCCACGAGCGCGGCTGCGACATCGACCTTGCGCGACATCCCCCAGCGGGAAAGCGCGCTCATCGCCGCCGCAGCGATAACCCAGCTCACGAGCACGCACCACGTGCCCGGCTTCAGCAGCATCCCGCCAAGGCGCGCTTGCGTTTGCGCACCGATTCCCGTGCTCGAAAGCACCGCCGACGCTACCGCATCGGGGTCGGCAACAGCGTTGCTTCCCGCCGAAACCGCGCCCGACATCGTTGCGTAATCCCAGTACATCGGCGCGTTCCAGTCAATCATGCCCGACGTGCCCAAGCTGCCAAGTGCAAGTGCGCAAAGCCCGGCGAACGCCGCCGTTGCCGCCGCGCGGGCAACCGAGACGATGAGGCTGCCCGCAACAACCGTCGAGAGCGGCGCGAAACCGACCGCCCCCGAAAGCGGGCCCAAAAGGGCTGCGACTGCAGGCGCATCGGAGCCGCGCGCGGCGAACCACCACCAGGCAACAGTGCCGAGGAAGAGAAGGATCCCCGGCGCGTAGGCGCCGTTCGCCGTGAGGGACACTCCCAAGATGGCGAACGCCGAGAGCGCTCCCACGTGGGGCTTTATCGACGCGAGCACGCACACCACCGCAAGCAGGCCCCAAAACACCGGGTTCGAGAACGCGCCAGGGCCGAAGGCGGGGAAGTTCACGAGCGCGACCGCGCCCACCAAGGCTGCCGCGACGACAGACACCACGCGCGCAACCACTGCCATCACGCGGGGCGTCAAGTGCTCGGCGAAGGGGACGCGCGGTGCCGCAAGCGCAGGTTCCCCTTCGCCGTCCTCGTCTTCCCCTTCCCCATCGACGCCGTTGACCAGGCGCGATAGTTCCGCTTTACCCGCCCTCACATCGCCCAAGTAGGGCATGAGCTCCTCGTCGAAATCCCGTACCGTGGCGTAGCGTTCCGCCGGGTCAGGGTCGAGCGCGTAGAACATCACGTCGTCGATGCCCTCTTCCACGTCGTCCCAGCACAGCGAGGGAAGCACGAGCTCGGCGTTTTCTATCGCCGCCGCGGCACGGGGCAGGTCGCGCGCGAAGAAGGGATTGTCACCCACGAGCATCTCGTAGGTCAGGCTCGCAAGCGCCCATTCATCGCAGCGGACGTCGAGCGCCTCGGAGCGCATCTGTTCGGGCGGCATATACCCGATCGTGCCGCCACCCGCACGCCCCGTGCCGTTGGCATCGGCGAGGGTCGCCAAGCCGAAGTCGGTCACCTTCACCTCGCCCTGGCGGTTGATCAGCACATTCGCGGGCTTGATGTCGAGATGCAGCACGTTGTGGGAATGCGCGACTTCAAGCGCATGCGCGATGCTCGAGAACACGTGCGCAACCACATCGAGCGTGAGGTCGCCATCATGCTCGCGCAAGAACCGCTCGAGCGTCGTCCCCTCCACGTACTCCATGATGAGATACGCCGTGGAATCCTTGACCTCGAAGTTGTACACCGTGACGATGTTCGCATCGCTGAACTGGGCGATCGCCCGCGCTTCCGCGAGACCAGGGATGTCGGAAGCGAATTCGTCGGGAGAGCAGAAATCTTCGGGGCCTTCATGATTTTCGAAGTCGTCAGAGCCGACGGGGCCACGGTCCGACCCGAAGCCCGAAGCAAAATCCCCTGGCAAAGCCGCGAGCGCGGAGGACGCTGCCGCCCCCACATCTTCGGGAGCGTCTTCCCAGGGGGGAATGTCCTCAAGGCGAACGACCTGCGTTGGCGCCGATGGCGCGGCCTCGCCTTCGACGCGCACATGACGGGCCGCCTTCGGCTGATCGGCGGGCGCGACCCGGCTTAAGGAGTCAGGCGACGCCTTCGGCAGCTCGATGCACTTGATGGCGACCTTGCGGCGCATCTGCGTATCCCATGCGACCTGCACCGTCGCGAAGCCTCCCGCGCCGGCTTCCGACATCGGGCGATAACGATCGAGTATGAGCTGTTTGCCTGCCATGCGACTCCGAGTCCGTTTGAGCTGCGTTTGCTATCGAGAAGTATAGCCAAGCTTGGCCCGCGCGTCCCCTTCGAAAGCAAGATGCGTCACGCGCCCCAAAGCCCCTACATTAGGAATATGCAAGCAGCCACGAAGGCAATCGAAGCCAGCGTGAACCCTCCGACGATGAGCCACGCCGCGGGGCGCGCCCAATTCATCGTCCAGCCTACGCCGAATCGCTTGGGCAGAATCAGGCTCGCATCGTCTTTGTTCCAGTAGAAGATACCCGCCTTCCAGTGCTCGTCGTTGTCGGCGATCATGTCGCCGTTTTCTTCCAAACGCTTGACCAGGCGCGACCCCGATTGTCCGTAGACGACGGAGACGGCGATCGTCGCACCGACTAAAACCAAGGTCGCCACAATGATCAGCGCAACGGTCACGAACATCGACAGGATCTCCGCCATCATCAAAATCATCACGATCCCCAACACCGCCGTAAGCACCGATCCGCCAACGAGAAGCAGAATGCATTCGGCGCGGGCAAAAGCCCCGTAGGCATACGCCGAGATGGCGGGTCGTGCAGGGTCGATGTCTTTCTTCGACCGAATCGTCATCCAGTGGCTGAAAATGAAGCACGCAGCCATGAACACCTCGAACAACAAGGGGAACGCGATGAGCGCAGGGCCTTTCGGCGTCCACTGGTTCACATTTCCCGCGAAGTCGAAATTCGTAGGGACCAAATCGGGGGTGGACGGATAAAGCGCAAGGCCAATGGCGAGCGTGATGAGCACAATGGGCACGTACACCACGTTCCATGCGAGCGACGGCGGCACGGGCGCCTCCTCGAAGCCGATGAGCGCAACGGCCTCATCGCGCTCGGCTTTCCAACCCTCTTCCCTCTTGATGGCCTCGACCCTTTTGCGGTAGTGAAGCATCAGCGCGAACGACGCGACCAGGGGTATCATTGCTGCCACGACAATTGCCGCAACAAGAATTGCGTTCAACGAATCGGAATCGACCGCCGAGCCCATCTTCCCGAGGGTAACGCTCGAGACGGCGCCAAGCGCGACCGCGCAGATAAGGGTCACCGTGAGGACTGCCGCCGCATAGCGCTTCCGGAAGGCAAGAAAGCGCTTGTCGGCCTGCGCCGATTCGGGGATGGTCACCGCGAAGCACTCGCCTTTCTTCATGAACCACGGCGTTGCAGCAAGAAGCGCTCCGGAGAGAAAAATAATCGCAACAAGAAACACCATAAGGATGAGAGAATCAGTCATTAACGACCTCCTTTTGGGGCAAGTTGTTTTTGCTACTTGAGAGACCTTCGATTTCGAAAGCGCGCGCGACCTGGGATTTCGCAATAGACATAAAGCTTTCGGGCGTGCCACCTCGCGCGCGGTGTTCGAGCGCCAGACGGTAGATCCCACTCGCCATTCGCTCGTCGTCTATCGTCTGATGGCTTGGCGCGCCGATGCTTTGCGCGTTTGCGATGAAAGCGCCCTTGCGTCCCCGCATGGCAACGTACCCCTCGTCCCGCAAAACGGCATACGCCTTGTTGACCGTGTGGAGGTTGATGCCCAAATCGGCCGCAAGTTGACGAACGCTCGGGAGGCTATCGCCCGGGGAGAGCTCACCACGCGCGATTCCCTCGATAATTTGATCGCGAATCTGCAGGTAGATGGGGACTTCGTCCGATTGATCGATTCGAATGATCACAGGTGCCTCCTCGCATAATTGATGGGTTTGATTTGCTGGGCAAGTCGGTTCCTCGCATTGACTTTTCATTTTGTTCTATTGGTAATATAACAGATAGAACAACACAATGCAATCAGGCAGGCGCCAAGGAGTAGCCCCGACAATCACGCGCCGGCGCAGAGCGAACAATCGAACGCGCGGCCTCTATGCCACGATGGAGGGAGCGACGGAGCGCATGACGGCTTCCTTCACGAAAGCGCGACTGAACGCGGAAGGCCCTGCCCTACGCCATGGTATAAGGCGCAACGGCGCGCACGACGGCGTCTTTCACCAAGGAATGCTTGTCGCCGTCTTCAACCCACACGATGAGGCTTGCGCGATAGCCGTACTCCATGGCCTCCGTGAAGAGCACCTGCGGCTCGCGCGATAGGCCTCCACCCACTTTTTGCGCTGCCTGACCTGCTGCCTTGACAATCTTCGCAGCAACGGCATCGAGGTCTGCGCCGCCCGTGGTGACAAGCAGCGGCACGACCACCTTCGTAAGCGGCGGCAGATGCGTGAGCGACGACTTGTTGATCACCGAATTCGGCACCACGACGCGCTCGCCCGAAAGCGTCTCGAGCGACGTGTGCCGCCAAGTCACATCGCGCACGACGCCGCGCTGCCCGCCGACCTCGATGTAGTCACCCGGTTCCACAAGCCCGGTGATGCTCACTTGCACGCCGCCGATCAGGTTCGAAAGCGTGTCCTGGAAGCCGAGCGAGATGGCGATGCCGCCGATGCCGAGCGCGGTGATCGCCGCAGAAACATCGATTCCGAAGCAACTCGACAGCACCACGCTGATACCGACGGCCCACACAGCGATGCGGGCAATGTTGATGAAGATGCTCGACGAGGGCAGCGGCGAATTGTCATGCGAGAGCACGCGGCGCAGTACCTTCGTCACAGCGCGAGCCACGAGCGCCGTGAAAGCGAGCGCAATCGCCACCGTCAGCGCAGTGGAAAGCCACTCGACATGGACGATGCTCTGGATGATGTCATAGAGGTCGGACGTCTGCTCTTCGGGATCCATCTTCCTCCCCTACCGACGCAGGGCTTCCGCGTCGCTCGCAGCGACCTGGGACTTCGTCTGGGCGGCGCATCCTTCCAAAAACAGCGTCACCGTGGTGCCGACGCCCAGCTCGCTTTGCACGTCCATATACGAGTTCGGCCCGAAGAACCCAACGATGCGGTCATGCACGTTCTTCACCGCGATGCCGATGCCCTTGGTCTCCTTGGGATGCATGATGCCCTGGCGCGCCTCCTCGGTCATGCCCGTGCCGTTGTCGCTCACGCGCAGATACACGTCGTCGCCCTCGACCTCGCCAGTCACCGTGATGGTGAGCTTGCCCTCGGAGGGCATCGCGTGCTGAACGGCGTTTTCCACCAGCGGCTGGATAAGAAACGACGGAACCATCATGTTCTCGCACTCGGGTGCCAAATCGACGCTGAGCTCCACGCGCTCGGCGCCGAAGCGTGCCACCTCAAAGGAGAAGTAGCGCTGCGTCTGCTCCACCTCGCGCGAGAGGGAGATGAGGCTGTCGGAATTCTCCAACGTGCGGCGGTAGAACACCGCGAACTCGCGCAAAAGCACACGGGCCTCGTTGGGGCTCGTGCGGATAAGCGAGGCGATCGTGTTGATGGTATTGAACAGGAAGTGCGGGTTGATCTGGTTCTGGAGCGCTTTGAGCTCCATACTCGTGGCGAGGCGCGCCTGCTCTTCGAGCTGCGCCGCGGCCATCTGGGTGGAAAGCAGCGTGCCGAAACCCTCGGCGATCGACTTCTGCGTCTCGCTGATTCGCTTGGCGGAGCGATAGTAGAACTTCAGCGTGCCCACCACGTCACCGCGTACCAAAAGCGGGACAACGATGGCCGCCTTGATCGTCGTGGCGTTTTCCGGGAAGCCGATGTCGATGCTGGTAAACAGCACACGCATGTTGCCGTCGTCGAGCGTGGCCTGCGTCGCATGCGTGCGGATGTTGCCGCCGGCGGGGTTATCGGCCTCCAGGTAGCCCGCGTAACCGAGGATCTGCTTCTTGTCGGTGATGGCCACCGCGATAGCGGCCGTCGAGGGTAAAAGCAGCTGGCAGATTTCCTGCGCGGATTCGCGATTCAGGCCGTCCTGCATGCTCTCGAGGGTCTTGCTCGCCAGGCGCAGCATGGCGTCCGATTGGCGCGCGCGTACCGAATCCGGGTCCATCGACAGGCGGATCACCAGCACAATCGAGAGCGTGAACATGATACCTGCGGTAATCATGATGGGGATGCTGTGAGAAGGGGCGAGCGCCGTCCATAGAAGCGTCACACCCGAGAGGACCGCGATGATTGCAAGCAGCATCTCGACCGTGAACACGCGAGCGACGCCTTTCTTCGGGGGGATGATCCCCGATGCCGCTCCGTCGATCGAATTCGCCGCTCCGCTCTCACGCATGCCTATTTCGCCCATCATCTCGCCCCCATCGTCAGTTTGCGTTAAGTATAGACGATTACCCGAGGACGCCGACCTCGTTCAGCACAAGCATGACCGCCGCCACAATAAGAAAACACCCGAACAGCAACCGGAGCATACGCTCGGGCACCTTCGTCACGAGCTTCGCGCCGATGACGGCACCGGGAATAGTGCCGATGACGATCGCGATACCGGCGAGGTAGTTGATGTTGCCAATGATTCCCTGCTCGATCACACCGGGAATGGCCAAGATCATGACCGCGATAAGCGAGGTGCCCGACGCCTTGCGCATGGGAATGCCGATAATCGAGAGCATGAGCGGCACCATGATGAACCCGCCGCCAACGCCGACATAGCCCGAGGCAAGGCCCGCGATCAGGCCGATCGCGGCGCCCTGTAAGAGCTGCTTTCGGGAAAGGAGCGAATCGTCGGAGGAAGCCGAAGCCGCCTGTCCGCCCGAGGAAGTCAGCGAGGGCGTCGCGCTCGAAGAGCCGCTGGTCGCCGAAGGGTCAGCGGCTAGAGCCGCCTGTTCGCCCGAGGAAGTCAGCGAGGTCGCGGCCGGTGCGTCAGATTGCGGTGAAAGCTCGACGACGCGTGCTTCGGCACGCGAGGAGGGCTTGGAGCCGCAAGATGGCGTGCCCGCCGCGGCCGCAGCGTCGGCTCCTGCGGCCGGCTGGCCAGCCGGCCGCAACTTAAAGGCCTTCTTGAACATGTTGATGGCCGAATAGCCAATGATGATCGCCGCTGCGAGCATCACGAGCCAGTCGGGAGAAAGCTGCGCGAGCCACACCCCCACAGGCGACAGACACGCACCTCCGAGGCCCGCGGCGATGCCGAGCGCGGGAATGCAGGTCTTGCCCTTCACGTGCGAAATCGCGCCCGAAATGGACGTCGGGATGATGGCGAACAGCGAGGTCGCCGTGCTCATGGTGGCGCTCATTCCGAACGCAAGGCGGAAAATCGGCACCATAACCGTGCCCCCGCCGATACCGAGCAGCCCCGAGGCGACACCAATCAGCATGCCGACCAGAGCGGGAGCAACAAAATGAACGAGTACTTCCACCATCGTATCTTTCTACTGGAGATTCACCCTATCAGAGCGCGCACCGAGGACGTCCCCCGAAGGGACGCTCTCCTCACCCAGTGTATCGCGGCAGCGCGCACCGGTCCGCAGCGGGGAGCCGACCGCGCGCATTCGCCATTAATCGGCAAGGTTCAGGCGAATCTCGCTCGTCATGCCCGGGTCGATATTGGAATATTGGGCTGCAAGCTGCTCGGGAATGCCCGCTTGGGGAACTGTAGGAGCCCCCGCTTCCACCACATCCCCCGCCTTCTCGACGCGGGGATCGCGCTCGACAACTCGGCCATTCGCATTCGCGCCCGCCACAGCCTCCGCGCGCGACACAGCGCTGCGGACAAGGGCGGTGCTTAAGACCTGATCGCCCTCGATACGCGACATGAGCTCCGACCACACGAACTGGAACTCGAAGTACTTTGTGCAGTTCCGCTGGGCATATTGCGCCGCCTCGGTGCGCGCCGCCTTCGCCGCCTTGCGATACGCCTTCTTGTCGGGACGAGCAAGGCTGCGCAGAAACGCCGTGATGCGGATTCGCCGCACGATGCTCGGCTCCAAAAACGGCCCCGGGTACGGCTCGAGGGACGAGGGCTTCACCTGCATGAGGTCAATCTGGGTGCGGCTGTACTCCATCTTGCGGTATTCGTAGAGCCAGCGATAGATGTCCTGGCGGAAACGCGTGCCCTCGCTCGCCGATTCGGGAGGAAGGTGATGCAGACTCCATTTGTTGTCGAACCAGATGTCGGAGCCGTACATGCGCAGGTCAAGCATGTAATCCAGATCCTCGCCGCGCGGGATCCACGGGTCGAACGACAGGCGCTTGAACGCCTCCTTGTGAAGCGCGAGGCACCCGCCGCACACGTGGTTCGAGCGCGAAAGGCGCGGCGCGCGCATGGCCCGCTCGATCCATTTGTTGAACGCGCTTCCCTGCTGCCAGAAGCGGTTGTACCACTTGTTCTGGCTCTTTGACAGATAGGAGCCTTCCGAATTGTAGTAGAAACCCGTCTTCGCGAGAATGGGAATGCCCTTGCGCGTGAGCTTCCCCAAGCCGTACATCGCACGGCGCAGGAAGTCGGCATCAGTCACCACCTCATCGTCGTCGAGGAACACCACCGCGTCGAACCCGAGCGCGCACGCCACGACAAGACCGAGGTTGCGAACGGCCCCGTACCCCGACAAGCCCACCTCGCGCGTGAGTTTCCCCAGGCCGAGCTGCTCCATGCGCTGCTGCACCAGACCCGCCTCCGCGGCGCCGATGACCGCGATATGCAGCTCGGGAAAACGCGCAGCGATGGCCTGGGTCTTCTGCGCCGCCTTATGCGCGATAGAAGGCTCCGCCGCGACGAGCACAATAATCTGTCCGATTCCCTCGACCTTGGTGAGCGATTCGAGGCAGCGCGGCAGATCGCCCTCTTGGGACAGGGGCGTCGGATGGTCGTACGTGGCGATAATGGAGCCGCCCTCGCGTTGCGAGCGTGTTGAGACAAAGGTGGGAATGACAACAACCGGGTTCATATGCTTCCTTTAAAGTTCGATGAGTCGGCCCCGTTTGGCCTGTTCACAGAAGCGCCTAGCGAACACCGCGGCAGATTTCACCATCCCGCGAGGGAAAGGCCCGCCACACGCCGCCCGCAAGCGAACCTCATGAACCGAATCATTATACCGCTCTGCGCTTTGCGTAACGAAGGC
The DNA here is from genome assembly GCF_048412355.1 of Ellagibacter sp. Classification (NCBI taxonomy): domain Bacteria; kingdom Bacillati; phylum Actinomycetota; class Coriobacteriia; order Eggerthellales; family Eggerthellaceae; genus Ellagibacter; species Ellagibacter sp. The sequence continues at coordinate 64,552 of NZ_DBFSAP010000044.1, read as the reverse complement.
GCGCGAGACCTTCCATCGAATGCAGAGAACGAGAAACCTGGCGTGGGAGGGGAATTGCCCGCTCGCGCAGGGCCGATTTCTCACGGCGAGCGCCTGGGAACCCGCTATTGCGAGACGAGGCGATACCCCACCCCGCGCACCGTCTCGATGAGGGAGGCATGCTCACCGAGTTTCTGACGCAGCGTGAGGACGTGCATGTCGACCGTTCGGCTGCCACCTGCGAAGTCCCATCCCCACACGTGCTGCAACAGCGCATCGCGGGAAAGGGCGACGCCGGGGTTTTCCATGAAATGAAGGAGCAGGTCGAACTCGCGCGCCGTGAGCGAAAGCGGCTCACCGCCGCAGAACGCCTCGTGGCGCATCTCGGAGATGGAAAGCGGCCCGATCGTTATCTCGTCGCTCGACCCCTGGGGCGCTTCGCTGCCCCAGTCGGGGGCGCGCCGCAGCAGAGCGCGCACGCGAGAGACCATTTCCATCATGCCGTAAGGCTTGGTGAGGTATTCGTCGGCGCCGCCATCAAGGGCGGTCACGATGTCGAGCTCGGTGCTTTTAGCGGTCACCATGATCACGGGCACGCGTGAAAGGCCTGGCGTGTTGCGAATGCGATGAAGGATTTCCAAGCCATCGGCGCCGGGCAGCATGATGTCGAGCATGACCACATCGGGAAGCCGTCGTGCGCAGGCCGCGCGGAACTCCACGTCGTTCGCCATGCCCTCGGCCTCGATTCCCGCCTGCGTGAGAGCGTAAAGCGCTAGCTCGCGAATGCTCGCGTCGTCTTCCACGCAGTACACCATAGCCTGCCGCCTTCCCTCGCCGAAAACCCTTATCCAATTGATTATCGCACAGGGGGAAGGGTCCGGGCGAGAGGCGGTTCGCCCGCGCGTCGGGAGGGACGGGAGGCGGACGGCGAGCCCCGGTCGAGCCCACGCGGCTGCGTGGCGCCCGTGCGAAGCTCGGGGCGATGCGAGGCGGGAAGCTATTCGGCCGGAATCTCCCCAACCTTTAAGTCATGCGTGCCGGTCAAACGGAAGATCGTCCATTTCGCGATGCGCTCGGCATCGTCTCCCATGCGCTCGAAATACTTCGCGGCCATGAGCAGCTCGGGCAGATGCGTCGCGTCGGCGTCCCCCTTGCGAATGAGGTCGACCACCACCTGCTCGGCTCGCTCATAAAGCGCGTCGACCTCGTCGTCGGAGGCAAATACCTCTTCGGCGCGGTCGCGGTCGGCGTCAGCGAAGCTCTCGAGCGCAGTCTTGACCATGTAGGCGACCTTGCCAGACGCCGTGGCGATCTCGGCCTCGATCGCGGATGCGGCCTCATGGGGAATCTGGGTTGCCAGATACGCCACGTCGCGCGACTTCGAGTCAATGTGCGCCAAGTCGCTCACCAGGCGAAACGACCCAGAAACGTAGCGCAGGTCGTCGGCGACGAGGGGCTGCTGCATGAGCATGATGTCGAGGCACGTGTCCTCGATCGTCGCACGAAGGCGACGCATGCGCATCTCGCCCGAGATGACCTCCTCGGCAGCCTCTGTGTCGCCCTTCGCAAGCGCAAGGCCAGCCGCCGTCACGTCGGCTATCGTCTTCTGACCCAAATCATCCATTGCAGCAGACAAATCGTCAAGCTGCTTCAAATATTTCGAACGGGGAACCAACATTAGCTGAACCTTCCTGTCAGGTAGTCTTTCGTGCGCTCCTCGCGCGGTTGCGAGAAAAGCTGCTTGGTTGGGCCCTCCTCAATGAGCTCGCCCAAGTAGAAGAACGCGGTCTTGTCCGCGACGCGCGTCGCCTGCTGCATGTTGTGCGTCACGACGACGACGGTGCGCTCGCGTGCCAGCTCGACCATGAGCTCCTCGATAAGCGACGTCGAAATCGGGTCGAGAGCGCTCGTCGGCTCGTCCATGAGCAGGACCTGCGGCTCCACGGCAAGAGCGCGCGCGATACACAGGCGCTGCTGCTGGCCGCCGGAGATGCCCAGGCCATTCTGGTCGAGCTTGTCCTTCGCCTCGTCCCAAAGGCCCGCATCGCGCAGGCATCGCTCCACGATCTCGTCGCCTTCCGTCTTCGAGATCTTGCGCATGCGGCGCGGCCCGTACAAAATGTTGTCGCGAATGCTCATCGGGAAGGGGTTCGGGTGCTGGAACACCATGCCCACCATGACGCGAAGCTCGTTGGGCTCGGTCGCGAAGACATCGCGGCCCGCAACCTCGATAGTTCCCTCGGTGCGAACCGTCGGCACGAAATCGCACATGCGGTTGAACGTGCGCAGAAGCGTCGACTTGCCGCAACCGGAGGGGCCAATGAACGCGGTCGCCTTGTTCTTCGGAATCTCGAGCGAGATGTTCTTCAGCGCCTGGAAATCGCCGTACCACAGGTTGAAGTTGCGAATCGAGATGACCGACTCGCCCTCGGCGACCGAGAGCATGCTTGCCTGGGAATCCGACAACGACCTGCTCTTTTCCGTATTCTTTCGTTCCACCATGCTCATTAGCCAAACCTTCCGGTGAGATAGTCCTGCAAACGCTGGTCTTTCGACGCCGAGAAGATCTGCTTGGTCGGGCCCGTCTCGACCATGTCACCCACGTAGAAGAACGCGGTGCGGTCGGAGACGCGCGTTGCCTGCTCCATGTTATGCGTGACGATGATGGCGCAGATGCCGGTCTGCGCGATATCGCGGATGGTCTCCTCGACCGAGAACGTCGAAATCGGGTCGAGCGCCGAGCACGGCTCGTCGAAAAGCACCACGTCAGGATGCATGGCGAGCGTGCGCGCGATGCACAGGCGCTGCTGCTGGCCGCCGGAGAGGGCATGGGCGCTCTGGTCGAGCTTGTCTTTTACCTCGTCCCACAGCGCACCCGCGCGCAGGGCCTCTTCCACAAGCGCATCGCACTCGTCTTTGCCCTTCACAAGACCGTGGCGCTTCGGAGCGAACAGGATGTTGTCGCGAATCGACTTGCGAAACGGCGTCGGCTGCTGGAACACCATACCGATGGATTTGCGCAACTCGAAGAGGTTTTCCGAGCGCGTGTTGATATCGCGGCCGTGATAGTCGATGCTACCGCCGACCTTGCACTTGGGAATCTCGCGGTTCATGAGGTTAAAGCAGCGCAGGAAGGTGGACTTTCCGCAGCCCGAAGGGCCGATAAGTGCCGTGACCTGTCCCTTCTCGAAATCGAGAGAGGTTGCATGCAGTGCCTCGAACGTATCGTAGGTCACCGTGACGTCGCGCGTGCGCAAAAGCGGCTCGGCGCCTTCCCGTGCGGGGGCCTCCGCTTCCGCCGTGATGGCCGGCGCACGATTTTCCTTTTCAGCGAGAGGTTTCTCTTGCGTCATCATTCGCTTGTCAGCCTCCTTTCCAGAAGCTTGCCCACGAAGCGGGCGATCAGGTTGAAGGCCAGGATGCACACCATGAGCACGGCCGCGGTGCCGTTCGAGATGGCCTCGAGGTCGGGCACGACGCCTTCGGAGTTGATCTTCCAGATGTGGACCGCGAGCGTCTCGGCGGGACGGAAGATGTTCCACGGGCACGACGGGCTCGAGAGGTCGAAGCACGTGAAGTCGAGCACCGGCGCGCTTTGACCTGCGGTGAAGATGAGCGCTGCGGCCTCGCCGAACACGCGACCGGCGGAAAGCACGATGCCGGTGACGATAGCGGGCATCGCGGCGGGCAGCAGCACGTGGATCGTCGTTTCCCAGCGGGTGAGCCCCATGGCGAGGCCCGCATCGCGCTGCGAGCGCGGCACGTCTTCGAGCGCCTGCTGGCAGGTGCGGACAAGGATCGGGATGTTGAACATCGTGAGCGCCACCGCGCCCGCGATGACCGAGAATCCCCAGCCCATGGTCAGCACGAAGAACAAAAAGCCGAACAGGCCGACGACGATCGAGGGCAGCGACGAGAGCGTCTCGATGATCGTCTTCGCCACGCTGGTCACCCAGTTCTCGGGCGCATACTGCGACAGGTAGATCGCCGCGCCGAGCGAGAGGGGCACGCTGATGACGAGCGTCAGGAACAGCAGGTAGAACGAGTTGAACAGCTCCGGGCCGATGCCGCCGCCCGCCTTGAACTGCTGCGGCTTAGAGGTGAGGAAGCTCACATCGAAGAGCTTGCCCGCGCCCGCGACCAGGATGTAGATCACGATAGCGGCCAATATGAGCAGCACGAGGCCCACGATGGCGGTGAGGATTCCCGTGGCGATCTTGTCCTGCGAGTTGATGCGGCGAACGTGCGCCGCCATGTCGAACTTAGCCACGCTTGGCCCCTCCCTTGTGCCCGATTAGGTGGATGACCAGGATGAACACGAGCGACATGAGCAAAAGCAGCAGCGCAAGCGACCAGAGCACGTCGTTGTACACGGTGCCCATCGCCTCGTTGCCCATGCCCATGGTGAGCACGGACGTGAGCGTCGACGCGGGCGTGAACAGGCTCGTCGGCATCTGGATAGCGTTGCCGATGACCATCTGCACGGCGAGTGCCTCGCCGAACGCGCGCGTCATCCCCAAGATGACCGCCGTCATGAGCGACGGGGCCGCCGAGCGCAGAACCACGTTCCACACCGTCTGCCAGCGCGTGCAACCAAGCGCGTAGGAACCTTCGCGATATTGCCCGGGCACTGCGGCGAGCGCGTCGATCGAGAGGCTCGTGATCGTGGGGAGGATCATCACGGCGAGCACGATAGCGCTCGAGAAGATGCCGAAACCGGTGATGGTTTGGCCAGCCGCAGCCGCCATGTCGCGAGTCCACGCCACCACAACGGTGAGGCCGATAAGGCCGTAGACAACCGACGGGATTCCCACCAGAAGCTCGATGAGCGGCTGGAACACGCGGCGCCCGAACCCGGGGGCGATCTCGACGACGAAGATCGCCGAGCCGATGGCGATCGGCAGGGCGAACAGCGTCGAGAGCAACGTGACTGCAAACGAGCCGGAAATCATCGGCAGCGCGCCTACCGTCGGCATGCCATTCGCGTCGTCCTGATGGGGGTTCCACGTGGTGCCGGTGAGGAATGCGCCCAGGTCGATGCCGTCAACGGCGAATGTCGCGATACCGCGCTGCGCGACCATTGCAACGAGCGTAACAACAAGAAGCGCCACGAGCGCGATGCACGCACCCGTGACGCCCTTGCCGATAAGCTCGACGCGATGCTTTGGCAATTGAGCCATAAAGCCGCGTCTCCTTTCGAGTTATTTCTTGGTGACCTTGCCGGAAGCGTCCTTCTCGACCTTCATGCCGGAGACGGGGATGTAACCCTGCGCCTCGACGAGCTCGCCCTGGACATCGTCGCTCATCATGTACTCGATGAATGCCTTGGTAGCCTCGTCGGGATCGGCGGCAGTGTACATGTGCTCGTAAGCCCAGATGGTCCAGGAGTTGTCCTCGACGTTTGCCTCCTTCGGCTCGACGCCGCCGACTTTGAGCGCCTTCACGGTGTCGTCGTAGTAGGAGAACGCCAGGTAGGAGATGGCGCCCAGGGTGGAAGCAACCATCTTCGCAGCGGTGCCCGAAGAATCCTGCTCCTGGGGCTTGAAGGTGTCGGGCACCTTGGTGTCGCCGAGCACGGCGGCCTCGAAGGTCGCGCGAGTGCCGGAGCCGGATGCGCGGTTGATGACCGTGATGGCCGCATCGGCGCCGCCAACTTCCTTCCAGTTGGTGACTTCACCGGTGAAGATGGACTTCAGCTGGTCAATCGTCAGATCGTCGACGGCGACGTCCTTGTTGACGATCGGGCCCATGCCGACGATGCAGACCTTGTTGTCGGTGATCTTCTTCAGATCGGCGGTGTCCTTCACCTTCGCCTCGGCGAACACGTCGGAGTTGCCAATCTGCACCGCGCCCTGGGTGATCTGCGTGATGCCCTGGCCGGAGCCGCCACCCTGAACGGTGATCTGAACGCCAGAATTCTTCTCCATGAACTGCTCGGCAGCAGCTTCGCAGAGGGGCTGAAGCGCCGTGGAACCGACAGCCGTGATGGTGCCGGAGAGCGCCTTCATCTCGGCCTTGTCTTCCTTCGCGTCGGACTTCGCGTCGCTCGAGCCGTTCGAACCGCAGCCGGTGAGGCTGAATGCGGCGACCGTTGCGGCAGTGGCCGCAGCGGCTCCAACGAAGTTACGGCGGCTCATGAGGTTGCCCTGCATAATGTTATTCTCCCTTCGAGATTTCCTTTTTGGCGAGCGTTGGCGTTGAGTTAGGTTTCGCCGTTTCTCGCTGAGCAAGATAGTAGGGAGCAAATCCGTCCGAAGGGAGCACAGCGGCAAGCCATGACGCAAGCATGACGCAGCTTTACCTTCCCCTTACCCAAACATGCAGGAATCGCTTACATTGAGGAGCACTAGGGCGGCCCAGGACGGGACGTAAGGCGCGCGTCTGGCGAGGCCGCGGGTCCGCGGGCGCGGGCTACTGGCCGTATTTGCGCCAGCTCGAGCCGCCGCTGCCGCGGCCCGACTTGTTGCGACGCATCTTCGACGAGGCTGCCGACGTCTTCCGCCCGCCCGCGCTGCCACCCGTTCCCGCCGCGCTGCGCGAGGCGGCCTTACCCGAATGGCGAGAACCGCGCGGACCCGCCTGGGCCTGTTCGCGCTGCATCCAGCGCGCCTGCTCGCGGCGCTCGCGGACGACCTCGGTCTCGCGCTTCAGCGAAACATAGGACTCGAAGCGCTCTTGGGCAAGATCGCCGCGCTCGACGGCGGCACGAACAGCGCAACCAGGTTCGTTCTCGTGCTTGCAGTCGCGGAAGCGGCACTGCCCGGCGAGCTCCTCCACATCGGCGAAGGCAACGCCGATGCCTGCATCGGCATCCCACAGGCCCAAACCGCGCACGCCCGGCATATCGACCACGTAGCCGCCGTGGGGAATGGCCACCATCTCGCGGCTCACCGTGGTATGGCGACCCGCGCCATCGGTCTCGCGCACCGACCCCGTCTCTTGCACATCTTGTCCGACAAGGAGGTTGACCAGGCTCGACTTTCCCACGCCGCTTCGCCCGATGAGCACCGCCGTCGTCCCCTCGGGCACGAGCGCGCGCACGGCTTCGACGCTTTCGGGCATCGCCTCCGACACGACAAGCGTCTCCACGTCCGCGCCGACAAGTGCCAGGACGCGCTCGCGGACGCGCTCGACCGCGTCCTCGCTTTCGGCAAGATCAGCCTTGGTGAGCACGACGGACACGGCGGCACCCGTTTCGTGCGCGAGCACCAATTCGCGCTCCAACCTGCGCATATTCACTTCCACTGAAGGCTGCGTCACAATGACGCGATCGAAATTGGCAGCAAGCACTTGGGGGACGGCGCGCTCGGTAGGGTCCTTCCGAACAAGTTCGCGCGAACGGGGAAGCACCTCAACGATAAGCGCCTTGTCATTTCGCTCGGCGAACGAGATGCGCACCCTGTCACCGATCACCGCACGGACGCGCTCGCCCTTCACGAGCGACGTTGCGTGCTTGCAGCGAAGCTCGACCCCGTCCTCAAGACGCACCAAGGGGAACCCACGGTCAAGCTTGACGACGCACCCGATGGCAACCGTTTCTTCCAACAACTCCCCCTAACGCTGGCGTTCTCGCAGGTAACGGAACAGTCCCATGAGAGCAAACCCGACGACGGTGAGCGCAGCGCCAACCGCAAACGCCTCAGGACGGAACTCCTCGACATGATGCGAGCCCTTCGTGACCACGGCGACGCTCGTCGCATGCACGTCGCTCAGCCCCTGGTCCTCAGGACAAGCGAGGTGGAACACACCGCGGACCTGCAGCATCGTCCCCGTGGTGCCGTAGCGGCCGAGCGTGTCGATATGCGACGCGGACTCGCGCGTCATCAGCACCGCGACCGACGCGTTGCTCGAGCTCGAGGCCTCTGCGAGTGTAACCCACACCATGCCGTCGCGCGCATCGATGATGTCGCCCACCGCCTCGCCGGTGATCTGCACGGTCTGCTTGTCGTAGTAGGAGTCGGCGTTCGACAGGTCGACGATCGACGAATCGTAGATGAACGACGAGTCGGGCCGCTGCTGGGGGTTTATCAGGTTGGAATCGTCTTCGTCATCGTCGTCGTCCGCGAAGGCGAGGGCGGGCGTGCATGCGAACAGGCAAAACGCTGCTGCGAGCACAGCCAAGAGCGCACGGCGGGAAAGCGAGGCCCAGGTTGTCATAGCGTGCCTGCTCATTGGCGCCGCACCCTCTTTCGGGGGACCAACGACGCGACGATCTCGGCCAAAACGGCGAGCAGCGTGACGAACTCGAGGCGGCCCGCCCACATCTGGAAGATGTAGAACGTCTCGAGAGAAGGCGACATGCCAGGCGTCACGATGCCGGTGATAACGCCGCCGTTCGACGTCATGGCGACCGACTCCATGATAGCCTGCGACGCCTCGTATCCGTGCGCGATGCCCACGAGCGCGCCGACCGAGTACGTGATCACGAAGAGCACGAACACGGTCATCGCTTCCTTCACAGCATCGGAGGAGAGAACGCGTCGTCCCAGGTGGTTATAGGAAACGACAACGCGAGCAGACGAAGGGGACACCGCCTCTTTCACCGTGGAGACAATAGACTTGAAGATGATGCCCACGCGGTAGAGCTTCACGCCGCCCGAAGTCGACCCCGCCGAACCGCCGACAGCCATGATCAGCGCGAGCGCGAGGAAGGCACCCGACGAGAACACCGTCGTGAACTGGTTGGTCGTGACGTTTTGAAGCCCGGTGGTCGAGAACGCCGACACCACCATGAACAGGCCGCGACGAATCATCGCAGGCAGGTCGGAGAACAACGCGCTCGCCGAAAGAGACGCCGCGACGACGATCGTCATCACCAGCAGCCAGATGATCATCGTGCGAATCTCGATATCGCCGAAAAACGACTGCAGGCGCCCCTTCCACACCTCGGCGTGGATAACGAAGCTCACCGAGCCCAAGATCATGAGCAGCATGAGGAAAACCTCGATGGGAATCGAATTGTAGTAGGAGACGCTTTCGGCCATCGGCGCGAAGCCGCCGGTGTTGAACGCGGTGATCGCAAGCCAGAGCGAATGCAGAGCAGCGCGCACGGGCTCCATGCCGATCGACATACACAGCGCAGCGAGCACCACCGCAGCGAGGAGGATGATGACAAGCGAGATGCGCAAAATGAGCTGCGTCGTCTGGACGACGTTGGGAACCACGTGCTCGCTTCGGCCCTCGGCGGTGTAGAGCGACGAGCCCGAGCGTTTGCCGAAGATGCCGAGAGAAAGCGCGACGACGATGAGTCCCAAGCCGCCGACCAGGTGCATCATGAATCGGAACATGTTGTCCGCGTTAGAGAAGTGGTCGATGTCGAGCGCGACGGTGGCACCCGTCGTGGTGAGGCCCGAGACGCCGTCGAAAAGCGCATCAATATAAGTGGCATAGTGCCCGGACAGAAAGAGCGGGACCGACGCGAAGAAGGCGAGCACGATCCATGCGAAGCCCGTGACCGCAAGCGCCTGGCGACGCCCCAAGCGACCGGGCTCGATGCGCAGGAACTGCAGCAGCGTGCCGACAACGAGCGCGATGCCGATACCCAGCAGGTAGCGCTCGGCGGGCTCCCATTCCTGGAACACGAGCGCCGTTATGAACGGCACCGCCATAAGCGCCGCGAAGAGCTGGGTGAGCGTACCGAGGTAGTGTCCGATAACGCGCAGGTCGTAAAGCGAGAACCTCTGCCACATGCCACTACCCCATCAGCACGCGAGCGATGCTGACCAGGACCACCATCGCAAGGAGGAGGCACACGAAGAACAGCACGACGATCGCAAAGCCCATAAGGGGCGTCGTAATGGATTCGCGTATGTCAGACCAAGACTTTTGCATGGGGCATATTCTAGTACATTTGTCGAAAAAGGCACGTCGGGCGCGATGGGTTGTCCCATAGCGCCCCAAGAGCGGTCAAAAGCCGGTGCCCCGCGGCTTGCGGACGCCAAAACCGACGCAGGGAACATGCTTATACGCGCAAAGAAACCCGCCAAGCTGCTTCTCGTAACTTGGCGGGTTCGATAGTCATATCTGCTCTCGAGCCTTACTCCAGCGGCAAGGCGTCCAAATCGAGCGGCGCCTCGACGCGGCAGGTGTAGTCCCCCGCGGTATCGTCGACATCGATCAGCACATGGCTGCGGTCGAGCAACTTGCCGCGAACAGCCGCGTCGGCGATGCGATCGACCACTTCACGCTGAATCAAGCGCTTCAACGGGCGGGCGCCGTACACCGGGTCGAAGCCGTCGATCGACAGATGCTCGAGCGCCGCAGGCGTCACGTCGAGCGACACGTGGCGGTCAGCCAGGCGCTTGCGCACGTCTTCGAGCTGAAGCTTCACGATAGGCTCCATCGACTCGATCGACAGCGGCTTGAACGTGATGATATCGTCGATGCGGTTCAGGAACTCGGGCTTGAACGTGGCACGCAGCGAATCCTGAATCCTGTTCGTAAACTCGGCGAGCTTCTTCGACGCGGTGGCCACGTCGGCCTTCAACATGCCTTCCATCATCTCGCCCATCGACTCGTTCTCCTTCGCGAAGTCGCGAATCTCCTGGCTGGCAATGTTGCTCGTCATGATGATGATGGCGTTCTTAAAGCTAACCACACGGCCCTGGCCGTCCGTCAGGCGGCCGTCATCGAGCACCTGCAAAAGCACGTTGAACACGTCCGGGTGCGCCTTTTCGATCTCGTCGAGCAGCACGACCGAATAGGGCTTGCGGCGCACCGCCTCGGTGAGCTGGCCACCCTCGTCGTAACCCACGTATCCCGGAGGGGCACCGATTAGGCGCTGGACGCTGAACTTCTCCATGTACTCGGACATGTCGATGCGCACCATGGCCTTCTCGGAATCGAACAGGTACTCGGCGAGCGCCTTGGCGAGCTCAGTCTTGCCAACACCCGTGGGGCCCAAGAACATGAAGCTGCCCACCGGGCGGTTCGGGTCGGAAAGCCCCGCGCGGTTGCGGCGAATGGCGCCCGCCACCGCATGCACGGCCTCGTCCTGGCCGACGACGCGCTCATGCAGCTTGTCTTCCAAGTCGGCGAGCTTCTCCATCTCGCCCTGCATCATCTTCTGGACCGGGATGCCCGTCCACGCGGACACCACCTCGGCGATCTCGTCTTCAGATACCTCCTCCTTCAAGATCGCGCCGTCCTTCTGCTTGCCGACAAGCGTCTCCTCCGCCGTCTTCAAGCGCTGCTGCAGCTCGGGGATGGTGGAATAGCGCAGCTCGGAGGCGCGCGAAAGGTCGCCCTCGCGCGTGACGCGCTCCTCTTCGGCCTGGGCGCTTTCCAGGTCGGCCTTGAGCGTCTGCACGTTCTCGATGACGTCTTTCTCGTTGCGCCATTCGGCCTTGCGACGGTCGAGGTCCTCTTGCGCGCTCGCGATGTCGCGGCGCAGCGCCTCCAGGCGCTCCTTCGAGGCGTCGTCGCTCTCCTTCATGAGCGCCTGCTCCTCGATCTGCATCTGCGTGAGCTTGCGCCCTGCCATGTCGACCTCTTCGGGCATCGAATCGATCTCGATACGCAGGCGGCTCGCCGCCTCGTCCATCAAGTCGATCGCCTTGTCGGGGAGGAAGCGGTCGGAGATGTAGCGGTCGGAAAGCTCCGCCGCGGCAACGATGGCGCCGTCGGTGATGCGCACGCCGTGATGGATCTCGTACTTCTCCTTCAAGCCACGCAGGATGGCGATGGTGTCTTCCACCGTCGGCTCGCCGATCATGACCGGCTGGAAACGGCGGGCAAGCGCTTTATCCTTCTCGACGTACTTGCGGTACTCGTCGAGCGTGGTCGCGCCGATGGCATGCAGCTCACCACGCGCGAGCGCGGGCTTAAGCATGTTGCCCGCATCGAGCGTGCTGTCGCCCGAGGAGCCGGCGCCCACGATGGTATGCAGCTCGTCGATGAACAAGATAACCTTGCCCTCGGACTGCTTCACCTCGCGCAGCACCGCCTTCAAGCGGTCCTCGAACTCGCCGCGGTATTTCGCGCCCGCCATCATCGCGCCCAAGTCGAGCGACACGATGTCGCGGTCCTTCAGGCTGGAAGGCACGTCGCCTGCGACGATGCGCTGCGCAAGTCCCTCGACGATGGCCGTCTTGCCCGTGCCCGGCTCGCCGATGAGCACCGGGTTGTTCTTGGTGCGGCGGGAAAGCACCTGGATGGTGCGGCGGATTTCCTCAGAGCGGCCGATCACCGGGTCGAGCTTGCCCTCGCGCGCCTGTTGAGTAAGGTTTTGACCATACTGTTCCAAGGCCTCGAACTGGGCTTTCTCCTGCTGATCGGTCACGCGCGTGTCGCCGCGGAGCTCTTCGTAGGCCGCCTCGATGTTCTTGTGCGTGATGCCCACGCCGTTCAAGATGCGCCCCGCTGGACCCTTGTCCTCCGAAAGCGCGATGAGCAGATGTTCACTTGTGGCGTAGCTGTCACCGAGCTTCTCGGCTGCCTTCACCGCGTTGTCGATCGTCTTCATGAGGTCATTGCCCGGCATCGGCATGGGCATGCCGCCCTGCGACTTCGGGCCGCGCTCGACCTCTTCGTTCACGTTGCGCTCAAGCTGCGCCGGGTCGGCGCCGATGCGCTTGATGATTGCCGCGAGGTTGTTCTCATCGGCATCGAGCAATGCCTTCAGAAGGTGAATCGGCTGGATGACCGCCGATTCGGCATCGCTTGCCACGCCCATGGAGTTCTGAAACGCCTCCTGGGCGGTGATTGCTAGTTTGTCTAACCTCATAATCTAAGCCTCCTTCGTAAGGAGATGGTTTGCCATTTAAGAGAGGCGTCGAAGGACGATAGCGCCCGGAGTGACGCCGCCGACGTCGTTTTGCACGAGCGAGTTCACGCTTTCGCGCGTCTCGAGCTCATGCACGCGATCGGCCAAGCGGCGCACCCGCTTGTGCAGGTCGTCGATTTCCTCGTCGCGCGCGTCCAAGCGCCCTTGCAAATCGAGGATTCGCGTCACGCCCGCAAGGTTGATGCCCTCGTTGGTGAGCTCGTTGATAAGCCCGAGCCGCTCGATGTCGGCCTGCGAGTACATGCGGGTGTTGCCGCTCGTTCGCTGCGGCGTGACAAGGCCTTTCTGCTCGTACGCGCGCAGCGTCTGGGGATGTACTCCCGCAAGCTCCGCTGCCACGCTGATCATGTACAGGGGTCTGTTGCGGTCGTCCATTACCATGTCCTCACGTCCTCGCTCGTCGCAGCCTGGAATTCCTCCAGGGCCCTGCGTTGTCCATCGTTCAAATGCTCAGGAACCTTAACGATAACCTTGATCTTCAGGTCGCCCGAGCCCTGCCCCTTCACTCGCGGTGCGCCCTTGCCGCGAACCGTGAGCTTCGTCCCACTTTGCGTTCCGGCGGGAACCTTCACGCGCACCTTTGAGCCATCCGGCGCGGGAATGACAACGCTGCCTCCGAGCGCCGCTTCCGCCACAGTGACCGGCACGTCGACGAGCACGTCGGCGCCGTCGCGAGAGAAGTACGGATGGGGTTCGATCTTGGTGGTGATGAGCAGATCGCCCGCCTCGCCGCCGTCGGAGCCCAAGCCGCCCTTGCCGCGGAAGCGAAGCCTGCCGCCATCGACGGCCCCTGCGGGGACCTTCACCGTGAAGGTTTCGGGGGCGTCCTTGCCGGGGATGCGAACAGTCACGCGCTTCTCGGTACCGCAGAACGCCTCATCGAACGTCACGTTCAGGGTGACGTTCATGTCCTTGCCCTTCTGCGGGCGAGGGCCTCGACGCCCACCGCCACCGAAGTTGCCGAAGTCCCATTCCGTTCCGAAGGCGCCCTCGCCGCGGCGAATGCTCTCCAGGATATCGGCCCAGCTGCCGGCGCCGCCCATGCCGCCGAAGATGTCCTCGACGTTCACGCCCTGGCCGCCGCCCCAGCCGCGCGGGATCTGATTCTCATTCGCCGTGCCGTACTGATCGTAGAGCTTGCGCTTCTTGTCGTCGGAGAGAACCTCGTACGCTTCGTTGAGCTCCTTGAACTTGGCCTCGTCGCCACCCGCATCGGGATGGTACTTGCGCGCAAGCTTGCGGAACGCCTTCTTTATCTCATCGGTGGACGCCGTGCGCGGAACGCCCAGCGTTTTGTAATAATCCGGAGTTGCCGGCATACACGACCACCTGCCTTTCTCACTTGAAAAACAAGGGCGGGCTCACGCGCCCGCCCCCATACATTACTCTTCGGTTTCGTCCTCTTCGGGCTTGGGTCGCTTCGGGCCGCCGGTGGTCACCGTGACCATCGCGGGCCTGATGACCTTCGCCCCAAGGCGGTACCCTTTTTGGTACACTTCGTGGACCGTCTCGTCGAACGCCTCCGTATCGGGAACCGTCGCGACCGCCTGAGCCTCCAGCGCATCGAACGCCTCGCCAGCCGGGTCGATCACTTCCACTCCGTCCTTCTCGAGCACGCCGACGAACTTGGAATGCACCGCGCGGACGCCTCCAAGCAGCTCGCCTTCGCCGTTCTTCTCAGCATAGTCAATCGTGCGCTCGAAATCGTCTATCACGGGAAGCAGGCTCGTGACCAGCTTCTCCGCGGCGCGGGCCTTCTCGGCTTCACGCTGCTCGTTCGTGCGCCTGCGGTAGGTGTCCCACTCGGCGTGAAGGCGCATGAACTTGTCTTTCCACTCGGCAGCCTCGGCCTTCGCGGCAGCAAGCTCGGCTGCTGCCTTCTCCGCCTCGGCCTTCGCATCGTCGGCGGGTTTCTCGCCCTCGGCACCCTCGGCGGGCTTTTCCGCTTCCTCGGGCTCGCCCTCGAGCACTTCTGCCTCTACCGGCTCGGCGGCAGCACCCTCCGCAGCCGACTTCGCATCGGCCGCGGTGGCGCTATCGTTGGCGCAGGTTGGGGAGGAGGAGGGAGCCTCTGCGCCCGTGTTGGCATCATCGATGGGAATACTCACGGCGTCGTCCTTTCCAGATTTCGCCATAGCGATTACTTGCCTTCTTTCTTGTCGTCGTCGACGACTTCGTAGTCAGCTTCGATCGTGTCGTCGTCGGCAGGAGCCGCGCCGCCCTGAGCACCAGCCGCTGCAGCCGCCGCAGCCGCGGGGTCGCCGCCGTTCTGCGAGTACACAACCTCAGCGAGCTTGTAGCCAGCCTGCTGCAGCTTCTCGACCGAAGCCTTGATGGCCTCGATGTCGTTACCCTCGAGCGCGCTCTTCGCCTCGGCGATAGCGGACTCGGCAGCCGCCTTCGCGTCGGCCGGCGCCTTGTCGCCCAGCTCATCGAGGGTCTGCTGCGTGGCGTTCACCAAAGAGTCGGCGTTGTTGCGCGTCTCGACTTCTTCCTTGCGCTGAGCGTCCTCGGCGGCGTGCGCCTCGGCGTCCTTCACCATGCGATCGACTTCGTCGTCGGAAAGCGCGGTGGAACCGGAGATCGTGATCTGCTGCTGTTTGCCCGTGCCCAGGTCCTTAGCGGAAACGTTCACGATGCCGTTCGCATCGATGTCGAAGGTGACTTCGATCTGCGGGACACCGCGACGAGCAGCCGGGATGCCGGAGAGCTGGAAACGGCCGAGCGTCTTGTTGTCCTTGGCCATCTGGCGCTCGCCCTGCAGGACATGGATTTCCACGGACGTCTGGTTGTCGGCGGCGGTGGAGTAAACCTCAGTCTTGCGGGTCGGGATGGTGGTGTTGCGGTCGATCATCTTGGTCATGACGCCGCCCATAGTCTCAACGCCCAGGGAAAGCGGGGTAACATCGAGCAGCAGGATGCCCTCGACGTCGCCGGCGAGCACGCCGCCCTGAACAGCCGCGCCCATAGCAACGACCTCGTCCGGGTTCACCGACATGTTCGGCTGCTTGCCCGTCATGTTCTTCACAAGCTCTTGAACCGCAGGCATACGGGTGGAGCCACCAACAAGGATGACCTCATCGATGTCGCCCTGGGACATGCTCGCGTCGCGAAGCGCCTGCTCAACAGGCTTGCGGCAGCGATCGAGCAAATCCTTGGTGATGCGCTCGAACTCCGCGCGGGTGAGCGTGTAGTCCAAGTGCTTCGGGCCGGTGGCGTCAGCTGTGATGAAGGGCAGATTGACGTTCGCCTGCGTGGTGGAGGAAAGCTCCATCTTCGCCTTCTCGGCAGCTTCCTTCAGACGCTGCAGCGCCATCTTGTCCTTGCGCAGGTCGATGCCGCCGTTGTCAGCCGCGAACTTGTCGGCCAGCCAATCGATGACGCGGTGATCCCAATCGTCGCCGCCGAGCTGGTTGTCGCCAGCGGTCGCGGCAACCTCGAAGACGCCGTCGCCGAGCTCGAGGATGGACACGTCGAAGGTGCCGCCGCCGAGGTCGAACACGAGAATCTTCTCGTCCTTGTTGGTCTTATCGAGGCCGTAGGCCAAAGCAGCAGCCGTCGGCTCGTTGATGATGCGGAGCACTTCGAGGCCGGCGATCTTGCCAGCGTCCTTCGTCGCCTGGCGCTGCGCGTCGTTGAAGTACGCAGGCACGGTGATGACTGCCTGGGTGATGGGGCTGCCAACCTGCTTTTCCGCGTCAGTCTTCAGCTTCTGGAGCACCATTGCCGAGATTTCCTCGGGAGTGTAGGTCTTGCCCTCGATGTCGATGACCGTGCGGCCGTCCTTGCCCGCCTCGACCTTGTAGCTCACCTTGGCCTGCTCAGCCTTCGTCTCGTTGAAGGAGCGGCCGATGAAGCGCTTGACGGAAGAAACCGTGTTTTCCGGGTTGGTGACTGCCTGGTTCTTCGCAGCCTTGCCGACGACGCGCTCGCCGTCCTTGCGGAAGCCCTCGACCGACGGGGTGGTGCGATCGCCTTCGGCGTTCACGAGGATCTCAGGCTCGCTGCCTTCCATGACTGCCATTGCTGAATTCGTGGTGCCCAAGTCAATACCGAGAATCTTAGACATTATGTTTCCTCTCCTTTTAGAGATAGTTACCGTGGTTTCGAGGGGAAGGCTTTCAGAAGAGCCGCTCCGAGTTTTCGCGGCTGCCCCATCGACCTACCCGTTCGATATTGCGTACTATAAAATCTAAGTGCGAAGCTGTCAAGTTTGCTTCTGGATTTCGCTAAGGTTTTTTGCAAAACTAGTGCTCAAACGATTGACCTGCGATAACGCAAATTATGGTATGCAGGAATTGTGAAGATATCACATACGAAATCTAAGTCAGGAAGACTCAAGGAGGCCAATCAAAGCGGGGGAAGAGTGCTTAAAGCCGAGGCGCTGCGACGAAAAGGGGCTCACGGTCCCACGGCGAAGATGAAGCCCCCTCGCGCCCCGCGGCGCGCGAGCATTCCCCAAGCCCGCGGCAAACGAGGGCCCCGCCCCGCGCGGCGCTACGGCAAGACAAGTTCTTCGATGTTGAGGCTCTCGCAGTTGAGCGCAAAGACCAACTCCCCCGCTTGAGCATCTGACCAGGCAAGAGGGCCTCTCCCCAGGAAGGCAAGCCGCACGCCCGCCGCCTGCAGTGCCCCCACAACGCGGTCTTGCGTGCCTTTGCGCACGCGCATCGAGAAGTAAAGTCCCCGGTCGAGCCCTTCGAACGCGACTTCCTGCGCAAGGGAGCTCTCGCGCACGCGGCCCACCAGCCCGTCCTGCAGCCTCTTCACATGGGTACGCAGACGGTTCACATGCCGCTCATAATGTCCCTGCTCGATGAAGCGGACGAGGGCAAGCTGCTCGAGTGGGCTGACCGTGTTCGAGTAAAAACCCAGTTTGAGCTCGAATTGCGCAGCGAGGTCCTCGGGAAGTGCCATATAAGCGATGCGGAATGCCGCACCGAGGCTTTTCGTGAACGAGTTCAAATAGATGACGCGCCCCGCCACATCGACGCTCGCGAGCGGCGCGATCGGGCGCCCCGACATGCGGAATTCCGCATCGTAATCGTCTTCGATGATGAAGCGGCCACGCGGCCCGTCGGAGGAAAACGCCCGCGCCGCATCCATTCGCGACCAGTTGAGCAAATCGCGTCGGTGGGCGGCGGACATGACGACCCCCGTCGGGAATTGGTGAGCGGGCATCACATGCGCCACGCTCGCGCCGCTTTCCCTCAATGCTGCGATGTCGATGCCCCCCGCAGCAAGCGGGACGCTCGCGCAGCGCGCGCCCTGGGCATCGTACATGCGCTCGAGCAGCGGATACCCCGGGGATTCTATCGCGAAGGCGCGGTCGCGCCCCAGCAGCTGGATTATCAGCTGATAGAGCGTCTGCGATCCCGCAGCGACGACAATGCGCTCGGCGGGGACATCCATGCCGCGGTATTCGCGCAGGTAAGCGGCAATTGCCCGACGCAAGCGCGGAGACCCGGCGCCGAGAGCAGCTTGCGCGAGCGTTGCGGAAGACTCCTCCGCAAGCGTCCGTCGCATCACGCGGGCCCAAGTTTGATAGGGGAAAAGCGCCGTTGCCGCCGACTCTGACGAAGGTGCGGGGGTCGCCGGGCCGCCTTCCGAGGCGAAGGTCGGAACGCCCTCGGCCATCCGCGCCGAAGTGCCTGGGGACGAGAGCCTTCGCTCGGAGGAGGCAGCGGGAAACTGCGTCATGCCCGCAGAGGCGGGAGAAGGCCGCCGAATCGCGTTTTCGGGGATGCTGTCAGACGCTGCGCTCCCGCGCAGGTGGTCTCCGCCGCGCTGCCCGTCACGTTTCCCGCCGCATTGCCCCCCACATTGCCCGCCGCGCGCAACGGGGGAAAGTTCGCACGCGAAGTAGCCTCTGCGCTCTTCTGCGCGCACATAGCCTTCCGCGATGAGCTGAGCGTAGGCCGCTTCAACCGTAATGACGCTCACACCGAGATTGCGCGCGAGCGCCCGCTTGGAGGGAAGCTTCTCGTCGGGCAAGATGTTCCCATGGGCGATATCGTGGCGAATACGCCGATAAAGGTAGTCATAGCGGCTCGCGTTTCCTCGCTTGCCCATATCGTAGGACAGCATTTCCCGTCATCACACCAATCTGGTCTTATTAATTACTCGCAATTTGACCATACTAACAGGTTCAAATCGGAAGTATGATGCCAAACTATCAAATGCCGATAGAAGGAGTAGGAAATGTCAGAACCGCAAACCGCGCAAGAGCGCGTTGCACTGAATCGCCAGCTCGCCCAGATGCTCAAGGGCGGCGTCATCATGGACGTCACCACACCCGAGCAGGCGCACATCGCCGAAGAGGCCGGAGCCTGCGCCGTCATGGCGCTCGAGCGCATTCCCGCCGACATCCGCGCGGCGGGCGGCGTGTCCCGCATGAGCGACCCGAAGATGATCAAAGGGATCCAAGAGGCCGTGTCCATCCCCGTCATGGCGAAGTGCCGCATCGGGCATTTCGTGGAAGCGCAGGTGTTGCAGGCCATCGACATCGACTACATCGACGAATCCGAGGTGCTCTCCCCCGCCGACGACACCTACCACATCGACAAAACCCAGTTCAACGTGCCGTTCGTGTGCGGGGCGCGCGATTTGGGCGAAGCGCTGCGCCGCATTGCCGAGGGCGCCACGATGATCCGCACGAAAGGCGAGCCGGGCACGGGCGACATCGTTCAGGCCGTGCGCCACATGCGCATGATGAACGCCGAGATCCGCCGCATCCAGAACCTGCGCACAGACGAGCTGTTCGAGGCGGCCAAACAGCTGCAGGTGCCCGTTGACCTGGTGAAGTACGTGCACGAAAACGGCAAGCTGCCCGTCGTGAACTTCGCCGCCGGCGGTGTGGCGACCCCCGCAGACGCCGCGCTCATGATGCAGCTCGGCGCCGAGGGCGTGTTCGTGGGATCGGGCATCTTCAAGTCAGGTAACCCCGCCAAGCGCGCGCAGGCCATCGTGAAGGCCGTGGCGAACTACACCGACGCCAAGCTCATCGCCGAGTTGTCCGAGGATCTTGGCGAGGCGATGGTCGGCATCAACGAGAACGAGATCGCCCTGCTCATGGCTGAGCGCGGCAAGTAGGCCGCTACGGACGCCGATATCGCCTGAAAGGTCTTCATATGGGAAAGAAAATAGCCGTCCTGGCTGTTCAGGGGGCGTTTGTCGAGCATGAGCGCGCGCTTTCGAAGCTGGGATGCGAATGCGTGGAACTGCGACAAGGGCCCGACGTTCGCCAGCCTTTCGACGCGCTTGTGCTACCGGGCGGCGAGAGCACGGTGCAGGCGAAGCTCCTGCGCGAGCTCGGCATGATCGACGAGCTGCACCGCCGCATTGCGGACGGTATACCCGTTATGGGCACTTGCGCGGGGCTCATCCTCCTCGCGAAAACCGTCGAGGAAGGCGTTCCCGCCGCAGGTGACCCTACCGCGGAAGTGGTCGGGGGAGCCGTCGCGCCAGGAGCTTTCGGCACGCTGCCCGTGACCGTGAGGAGAAATGCCTACGGCCGGCAGCTGGGGAGCTTCCATGCGAAAGCACCGTTTTCAGGCATCGAGGGCGACGTCCCCATGACGTTTATCCGGGCGCCCTACATCGCCGATGTCCACGAGGGTGCGACCTCGCTCGCCACGGTCGATGGACGCATCGTCGCCGTGAGAGCCGGCAACCAGCTCGGCGTAGCCTTCCATCCCGAGCTCGACGACGACCTGCGGATTCACGAGCTGTTCGTGAGCCTTATCGGGTAGGAGGGACGTCCTGCAAACAGAAAGGCCGGCTGTCCAATTGAACAGCCGGCCTTTTCTCGCTTTGTCTGTGAGGTTTATTCCTCGACAACCTCGGGGATAGCGCCCATCGGGCACTCCTCGACGCAATCACCGCATGCGATGCAGTTGTCCTCGTTCACGGGAGCCGCAACGCCGTTGACGACCTCGAGAACCTCCTGCGGGCAGGCGTCAACGCAAATGCCGCAGCCGATGCACTCATCTGCATCAATAACCGGGTGAGCCATGTCAAACTCCTTCTCGTCTCATTCAGATGAAAGCGAATCCCGGCGCCCTCTCGCAACTGACCGCCGCGCGCTCGGGAAACTACTGCCCGAAAAGATACCATTGCAGCCGTTAAATGCAAGAGAAATCGAGCGTTTTTCAGGGTACGGCGCGAATTGATACCGAGACGTCAAGATACGCCGAGCAAAGTCGGACACGCCTCGCGGCGCGCCCGATGATTATTCCCCATTTTGGGATGAAGCGCTCCATCCCGCTGCTTGAGGATCGCCGGAGGGCGGGTTCGCGGCAGAGGCTCTCGCTCGCAAGGGCTCAGAAGAAGCGGCCCGCTAGCAAGGGTCGCTGGAGGGGCAGGCTCACTAACGGGGATTCCCCCGGCGAGGACTCGCAGCTGGGGCTCGCTAGCGGAGAGTCTGCCAGCAAGGGCCTACTAGCAGATGCGCGGGAGCTGCTCGCCCACCAGCATGTCGAGGATGCGCTTGCCGCCGAAAGCCGTGCGCAAGTAAACCTTCGGCCCGCGCTCGGGCTGCATCTCGCCCACTTCGCCGATGATGGCCGCATCGACGCCATACTTGTTCGCTCGCATGGCGCCAAGCGCGGCATCCGCCTCGTCGGCGGGGACGACGCAAACCATCTTGCCTTCGTTCGCCACTTGGAGCACGTCGTAGCCGAGCATCTCGCAGGCGCCGCGCACCGCGTCCTTCACAGGCACGGAGTCCTCTTCGATGGTGATGTCGACCTGCGCCTGATCGGCGAACTCGTTGAGCGTCGACGCCAAACCGCCGCGCGTCGGATCGCGAAAGCAGCGCGTATTGGGTGCGGCGGCGAGAACTTCAGCGATCAGGTGGTTCAGCGGAGCCGCATCGCTTTGCAGGTCGGCCGAGAAGCTTAAGCCCTCTCGGCAGCTCATGACGGTGATGCCGTGGTCGCCCAGAGTACCGCTGACGAGCACCTTATCGCCCGGCTTGCACTGCTCACCGCCCAGGCTCACCCCCTCGGGAACAACGCCCACACCCGCGGTGTTGATGAACACGCCATCACCGTGGCCGCGGTTCACAACCTTCGTATCACCCGTGACCAAACGCACGCCCGCCTCGCGCGCCGTTTCTGCCATCGTGGAGCAAATGCGCTTCAAGTCAGCCATGGGATAGCCCTCTTCAAGGATGAAACCGCAGCTCAGATAAAGCGGGCGGGCGCCTGAAGTGGCCACATCGTTCACCGTGCCGCAAATCGCGAGCCG
This sequence comes from Ellagibacter sp., assembly GCF_048412355.1. Lineage (NCBI taxonomy): Bacteria > Bacillati > Actinomycetota > Coriobacteriia > Eggerthellales > Eggerthellaceae > Ellagibacter > Ellagibacter sp. Next base: position 42,540 of record NZ_DBFSAP010000044.1, on the reverse strand, counting down.
CCCGATGTTGCCACCGGGGAAGAACTGAGGGGTCACGACGAAGCTGTCGGTGGAGAAGGCCAGCCGCTCGCCAGGTTTGGGCGCCGGCAGAACCGCCGCGTCGTTCCCCTGCAGAAGCTCATCGTTTCCGTAGGCCTCGTAGAAAACCTCATCGATGATGCGCTTCATCATCGACCCGCCACTGCCATGCCCGAGCATCACTTTCTCATCCATGAAGACTCTCCCTTGCCTTCGCCACCCGCAACGCGCTTATCGCGCGCGGGGAAATCGTTTGTTTGCCCCATGATACGCCAGAACGCGCGGCGGGGCACGGCCCACCGACGGGTTGGCAGGCAAACAGCAGATGCAGGGACGCGGGACGGCGCTACCGTTCCGACAAGCTCCTCAACCCCTTCTGGACAAAATAAGAGCGCACGGCCCGATAAGCCACATGACGATTCACTCGCAAGCCCACATGCGAAGAGCGCGAAGCCTACGCGCGCTCGATGCGCACGCGAACAAGACCCCCGTGGCGCGCCGTCGCGCCGCTCGCGCGTTCCCATTCGGGCGGGACGATCTCGTTGTTGTTGCCTCCTCGCGAAATACCCTGCTCAAAGTCGCGCGAGGCAACATGCCCATACGCCCAATGTCCCTGCCCATAGCATTTCACAACCACGCCCGGAAGCGCACCGTCCCATGCCTTTGCGCGCACGACGATCGAGCCCTCGGGCGACGACACGCGCACCGCGTCACCCGACCGAAGGCCAAGACGCTCCATATCGATCGGGTTGATTTTCACCACGTCGTCCCCTGGTTCATCCCCTGGGTCAAGCCTCTTCAGTTTGTGATACAGCGGGGCGTTCGCCGAACGGCCCTCCAAGTTCGCAATCGAACGGTGTTGGGAGAAAATGAAGGGGAATTCGCGCTCATCTCCCTCTCGAACAGGCGGTTCATAATGCGGTACAAGGCTTTTGCGCCCGCGCGCCTCGTACCCGAGCAATGCCGACGCATCGGTTGGGTCCACCCCGTAGCGAAGCGCATGGTCCTCGAAGGCACGGCGGAGCGCACCGCTTTCAAGCTCAAAGCACCCCGATGGTGTGGGAAGAGGCGAAGGGGCCTCGCCCTTTTGGCGGCCGCGCACGGGGTCGGTTTCCCAGAAGCCCTTCGCGAGGAAGACCCGCCAAGCTCTCTCCGAAACGCCCGCGTCGCCTGCACCGTCAGGTCGCCAAAACGGCGCGGTCATCGCTTTGAGCGCATATTCGGCGAGCTCATCCCCCGACGCCGGCGCGGCCCCCGTACACGGGTCGGTGCATTCGCGCTGGAAGAAGTCGAGCACCGCAGGAAAGTCGCGGTCGGCGAGCTTTTCGGCCAATGCGAAGGCGAGGCCCGCCTCGTCGTTGCGCGACTCGCCGAAAGCCTCGACGCAAGGCTGCTCGAGCACAATCGACGAGCGCTTGTTCTGCCGGCAGCGCGCGAACCCCCACGTCTCGAAAAGATGATGGCGCGCAGGCAGCACGATGTCCGCAAACTGGGACATCTCCGAGACATGGGTTGTCACATGCACGAGGAACGGAAGCTTCTCGAGCGCGCGTTCCCACCGCGAGGCGCCCGTGCACGAAAACGGGTAATTGCACCAGTAGGCAACGAGCATATCGACGCGCCCGCCCTCTATCGCCTCGGGGATAAGGTTCGTCACCGGTGCGCGATGCGTCCGGCCTGCTTTAGCGCACAGGAAGTCCGCCCGCTGGGGGATATCGACGCGAGGCGACGAGCATGCGCGACGAGCCGCGCCATCGCGATACGGTTCGGTGCTGGGAAGCTTCTTGACAGGAAGCGAGGGGAAGGCGAGCACGCCGCCTTCCGCCCCGATGGACCCGACAAGGCCGTTGAGCGCATAGCAGGCCATCCCCGAGTAAAGACCGCGGGCCGACATGGCGACGCCCGGAGAAATCCACGACACCGAGCGCTGACCCGCCCTCGCAAACGTGCGCGCCATCCGCACGATGAGCGATGCGGGGACACCAGTTTCCGCCTCGGCCCATTCGGGCGTCTTGTCGAAAAGCTCCTCGTTCCACCATGCGCAGACGCCATGCGTAAACCTCTCCTGGAAGAAAACCTCATCGACTGCGCCTTTGAGCTGGGCGGCCTCAGCGAAAAGGTTCTTACCATCCTTGAAATCCCCGACGTAATCGCGGTTCCAGAGCCCCTCGACGAGAATCACGCGGGCGATGGCAGACGCAAGGGCGCCGTCGGTTCCGGGAACGACGGGAGCCCAGCATCCCGCGTCGGAGGGCTCCGCCGCGGGAAAGGCGCGCAAGCCCGAAACGTGGGCCGCCGAATCGCGCGGGCTCAAGTCGCACAACCCCGAGCCGCCTGCGTCCGACGCCGTCAAGCCGTTCGAGTCTCCAGCGCTCGCGCTGCCCTTGCGGCGAGCCTCCCTCTCGACGAGCTCGGCCGTCATCGAGCGGCGAGTGTCGACAACATAAACCGTCGCACCGCGACGAAGAGCCTCGGGAAGGGCGCGCCTGGCGTGCGCCTTCTGGCGGTTCGAGGCAATAGGATCGGCACCCCACAGGATGGCGCACTCCAGATGCTCCCAATCGTAATCATGGTAGTCGTATGCCCCATCCATCACGCCAGTCGCTAGCTTCTCGGCATCGGCGCAGATGGAATCATGATTGAAGCTGTTCGGCGTGCCGTAAATCTCGGGGAGGACGCGCGTCAGCACCTCGTTGATGCCGGTCGAGCGCCCCTTCGCGAGGGCAAAGCGCTCCGGATGCCCCGCGCGACGCAGGGTCATCATCCTATCTGCAAGCTCATCGAGAGCCTCATCCCACGTCACAGGCTCGAACCGGGGATCCACTCCGCGGCCCTTTCGGGGATTGCGACGACGCAACGGCGTCGACACGCGGTCGGGGTCGTATTCCTGCTCGAGCGTGATCGCGAGGGCTGGGCACGCGCTGCCGCCCGTCGCCGCGCTCGCCGCGTTGCCGCGAACCCTCACCGCGCGGCCGCCTTCCATCGTGACAAGCACGGGGCAGTTCGACAGGCACCCCTGGCAGGCCGACGGGATCACTCGGTCCATGGGCGCACCTCGATCGCTGCGCAGCCGTCGAACGCGTCGGGCGCGATGTAGTCGAGCGCGCAAGCCGAGCGAACCGCCCGCAAGCTCGCGCACCCCGCAAATACCTCGGATTCAAGCGATCGCACCCCCGCAGGCAGCGTTATCTCCTCAAGCGAGGCGCAATCTTTGAAGCATCGCTCGCCGATCCAGTTCACGGTTGACGGGAGGTCGATCGACCGAAGATCGCCGCATTTGCGGAACGCCTCGTTCTCGATCACTTCAAGCCCTTCGGGCAAGATGGCCTCCTCTAAATGGAAGCAACGAAGAAACACCTGTCCGGTGAGGGTCTTCACCTTCTTTGGAAGGCTGATTTCCCGCAGTTCGCGACACCCGCGAAACGCGGCGGGGCCGAGCACCTCAAGCGAGCCCGGAAGCGAGACGCGCCGCAAATGCACGCACGAGCCGAACGCTTGGCTCGCCACCTCCATGACGCCCTCGGGCAGCAAGACCTCGCGCACGGAACCGTTGTTCGCGAACGCACGATGCGCTATCACCGTCACGCCTTCCGGCACGACGACGCTTTCCCCATCGCCTGAATAATGCGTCAATGTCAGTTCGAATGATTCCATGCGGCCATCTTACCCGTTCGCCCCGCGCTAGCGATGCACGATGAAGCGCTTGCGCAGCTGCGTGGCGATGATTTCCAACGTGACGGACACGGCAAGGCAGAGATAGATGATGAGCCCCATCTCGTGCCAGTTGAACATGTAGTTCGCAACGATGTAGAGATAGTAGCCGATGCCGCCCGAGCCCGCGATGGCGCCGACGGTGACCGCTCCGACGAAGTTGTTCTCGAAGCGGATGAACACCCACGACAGAATCTCGTTGAGCTTGTCGGGGAACACGCCGCGCGCAACCTGCTGCCACCATGTCGCGCCCGTCGCCTTGAGAGCCTCGAGGGAGCCCCGGTCGACCTCCTCGAACGCCTCGGAGAACGCCTTCGTCAGGAAGGAAACGGTGTGGAACATCATGCCGATCACGGCGGCCTCAGAGCCGAGCCCGATGGCAACGGTGAACACGAGCACCCAAATAATCGTAGGAACCGAACGGATGACGGCCATCACGGTCTTGATGACGTTGCTTACAAGCTTGTTCGACAGGTTGCTCGCTGCAAGGAGCGACAGCACGAGCGCGATAAGCGCGCCGCCCGCCGTCGCCAGCACCGCGATGCAGAGGGTGACGGCGAGCCCCTCGAACATATCGGCCCAGGTGTAGTTCGAAAGATAGGGGGAGAGGAACATGAGCTTGAAGTACTCGGCCAGATCAGACGTCGCCTGCATCGTGTCGGCGGAGCCATAGCCCATGTTCACCATCGTGTAGGTCGTCGCAACGGTGAGGAAGGCGACAAGCACGGCGAGCACGGTGCCCGACGTCGTGCGAACGCGCACCTTGATCTTCCCGCGCGAGGCGCGCATCTCGCCCGAATGGCCGTCGGGCGCGCCGATGCGGCGGCGCACGTAGTTGGAAACCGCCTCGACGACGATCACCGCCACGGCGATGCAGATGATGACGAGCCCGGCCGTAGGATACTTGAACGTGCGGTAATACCAGTTGAACACGAACCCGATTCCCGTGCCCGTGAGCATGCCGACGAGCGTCGCGTCTCGGAAGTTCGTCTCGATCATGTAGAGAACCCAGCTCACCACCTGCGTCAGGCTTAACGGGAAGACGCCGTGCACGATAATCTGGAGTTTCGACGCGCCCGTTGCCTTGAGCGCCTCGATCGACCCCGCGTCCGCCTCGTCGATCGTCTCAATGAAGGCGCGCGTCAGGAAACCGAGGCTCTTGAAGAACAGCGCCAGAAAACCGGTGAATTCCGCCTGCTTGAAGGAGAAAAGCAGGATGAAGCCCCATGCGACGGTCGGGATGTTGCGCAGCACCGTCGCAAACGCGCGGATGACCATCTGAACAGGGCCGCCAACGCCCGATACACGCGAGGCGATGACGGCCAGGACGAACGCGATGATGGCGGCAAGCGTACCCGCGGCGATAGCGTCCAAGATGGTCATAGCGAGCGCGGAGGTAATCTTCCCCATCTGGTCGAACGCCTTGGCGTTCGGCATGAACTGGTCGACGAACCACACGAAACCGCCGGGGAAATCCTTGGCCGCATCAAGGAAGCTGAAATCGATGTGGCCACCCGCGACGAAGGTCACCGCGAGGAAGGCGATGAGAATGCCTGCATAGGATGCGTGTCGTTTCGGGAAGAACAGCGGGTCGGGCGACGCCTTCCCCTCGCCTGCGAGCGGCTCGCCAGCCGACTGGCAACCGACGCATCCGCGCTTCTTGAGAAGGGCCATCAGCAGCACTCCGCAGTCGAGCTCGAGGAATCCTCCTCGCCATAGACCGACGCGATGATGCTTGGGGTCAAATCATCAGGGGCCCCGTCGAAAACGAGCTTGCCGTCCGACACCGCGATGATGCGGTCGGAGAACTCGAGCGCGTATTCCACCTGATGAAGGCTTACCAAGCAGGCGATTCCCCGCTCGTCTGCGGCCCAGCGCAGATGTTCCATCACCGTTCTCGACGATTTTGGGTCGAGGCTTGCGATGGGCTCGTCGGCCAAGATGAGCAGCGGGTCTTGCACCAACGCACGGGCGATGCCGACACGCTGCTTCTGCCCACCTGAAAGCTGGTCGGCGCGCATGTACGCGCAGCACCCGAGCCCCACGCGCTCGAGGGCGTCGAACGCAGCGCGCTTCTCCTCTTCCGTGAATATGCTGAGAGCGCCCGTGAGGGAATTCTTGTAACCAAGACGGCCCTGAAGAACGTTCTCTATCGCCGTCGACCGATAGACCAGGTTGTACCCCTGGAACACCATCGCCATGCGACGGCGGATCTCGCGCAACGCGCGGCCGCGAGCCGACGACGTTTCCCGACCATCGAACACGACGGAGCCGGAAGTCGGGTCGATCAGACGGTTGATGCAGCGCAGGAGCGTGGACTTGCCCGCCCCCGAGCTGCCGATAAGGGAGACGAACTCCCCGCGATTCATGGAGAAGGAGACGTCTTCGAGCGCCTTCGAGGAACCATCGTAGCTTTTCGTCAGCCCCTCGACCTGGAGCAATGTCTCAGTCGCACCCACCGGCGCCTCCTTTCCCTTTCAGCTATGCCACCCAGTATGCGGCATAGAGCGCTATTCCTCGCCGATGAGCTTGCGGAAGTCGTCGTAATAGGAGTCGTCGGCAGGGGTGAAGGTGACCTTGCCCGTGGTCTGCTTCCACTTGGTCACGGTATCCTTGTCGCTCGGGTCCTTGAACAGCTCCTTGTTGCCGGAAACCGCGTCGGAGCACATGTAGTCGATGACCTGCTTGTTCATGTCCTCGGGAACGTAATCGGTGTTCACGACGAAGGGAACCGCGGGAACGGGCAGGGACGACACGCAGCGCAGCTTCACGCCTGCATACTTGTCGAGCGGAGCCTCGAGGCCGGACTTAATCTCGTAAAGGGCGCCGAGCTCGCCGTTTTTGCCCTCGATGACGTTGTAGTTGTTCGCCGCACCGGTGTCGTCGCACGCGCAGAAGTCGGCGTCGCCAGTGAGCACGTTGTAGATGGAGTTCACATGGCTGCCGCCGAAGAGCACCGTGTTGAAGAACTTGCCCGACTCGCCGAGCTCCTCGGAGTCGGAGATGCCGAACTCGGTCGCGAGCGCGATCGAGGGAATGACGTAGCCCGAAGTCGAGGAAAGCTCGACCCAGGACATGTTCTTGCCCTTCATGGCGTCCTGCGTAAGCTCGTAGGAATCGCCCTTCTTGTACTTGTCGGCGTTCTCGTCAAGCACGAGAACCTGAGAATGGTAGGAAACCTGGTTCAGCTTGCCTTCCCCGTCAGAAAGGACCCAGGCCACCTCGACTGCGGGGTTCTTCTTGTGGAGCTCAACGTACTCCTTGGCACCGAGCGAGGCGTAATGGGCTTTGCCCGAGTTCACGGCCTCGATGCACACGTTGTAGTCGGTGGTGGTCATCGGCTCGCACGGCACGCCCGCGCCCTCGGCCATCGCTTCGGCGATGAGGTCACGCATGTTCTCGTACTTGCCCTCCGAAGCGCCCGGCTCCCACGCGAACACGAGCTTCTCGGGAGCTTCGACCTTCTTGTCGTCGGTCTTGGCATCGGTCTTGGAATCGTTCGAGGAGCACCCTGCCAAACCGGCCATAGCGCCCATCGCAGCAACGGTTCCCGCCGCGACGAACTGGCGGCGATTGAGGTTGAGTTCCATTTTCGTCCTTCCTTACTTTCCCTAAAGATGCAGCGCGGATGCACATCAACTGCGCACCCGCATTGTTAACACCATTTTACTACATTTTTTGAAAGTAATAGACTAAATCTAATGCTATGCATTGTCTTTTATCTGCGCGAAACAATGCATAACGAGCTCTTTGCGGGCGACCGTCCGCAGGTCGCTTATCAACAGCTCGACGAGGAGGATTCGCCGCCGTCGCCGCAGCAACTCTCGCCCTCGCCCTGCTCAGCACGATTCTCCGCATCCTTCTTGCGCTTGCCGGCGAAGAACCCAGCAAGGTTCTCGGGCAACTCGTAGGGCTTGTCGGCACCAGGCTCGGCCGTGCGGCCTTGGAGCACGACCTCCATGATGCCGCGCACGAGCAAATCCGTCGGCGGCACCTCGTAGTACGTACCGTTGAACGGGAACAGGCGGCACTTGACATCGTAGTTGGCGATGTCGCTGCAGCAGTCGCAGTCGTTCTCCTCGATAGAGGGGCAGATGTCGACGTTGTTCACGCGAACGGTCGGCGAGCTATAGAAGTTATACTGCTCGGCAAGCCATTCGCTGTCGACGTTTACCGAGTTCAGCGCGATGTCGTAGCCGCATGCGGCAAGCACCGGGCGGCACAGCTCGACCGCGCGCTCGACGCGCTTGTCAGCACCCTGGCAGCGCTCGCACACCGTAAGATCGAGGTACAAAAAGTCGACGACAACTGTTTTCTTGCGCCCGGCGTAGGCATCGTCGGAGCAGCTGTAAGACGCATCCGAGCTATAGGGCGGAAGCGTTGCCGATTCCGCGGCGGGCACAGGCGAGGGCTGCCATTGGTCGAATGCGACGATTGCTCGCTCGGTGGGCTGGCTGCACGAGCACTCGCCGGCCAACGCCTTACCCTTTCGCGCGCGCTTCGCCGCCTGGGCGAGTTTTCCCAGCTTCTGTTTCTTTTCCTTCTTGGACATGAATCCCCCTTCGTGGATGAAACGATTTCTCGGTTTGCCCCATCATACGCCAGAAAGTGCAACGGGGCATGGCCCACCGACGGGTTAGCAGGCAAACAGCAGATGCGGGGGCGTGGGGCAGGGCGTGGGGGTCCGCGATTTGTTATGAGCCCAGCCTCATTAATTCATACTTGTCAAATAGCATTTTCGCAGTTCATCAACTACCTTTGCAAGAAGAATAGTGACATTTTAGATTATTGTCATATGTCTAATGATAGCTTGTGTGCTATATGTGAATCACGTCTTTATAGGGGACATTCCACCAAGCCAAGGAGGGAACCGAATGGCTCAAATCAGTAACAACCTTTCTCGCCGCACCTTCGTCAAGGGCGCGGCAGCCGCGGGCGCGCTCGCCGGCATCGCCGCCCTCGGCGGATGCGCAAGCGAGCAGAAGACCGAGGACAAGTCCGAGGCAAAAACCGACGCCCCCGAAAGCAAGTACGACAACACGCTTTCGGCCGACACCGAAGACCTCAACATCGTGCTTTTGGGCAAGGACTCGAAGATCGCCGCCATCATCTTGGCCCTCAAGAAGGGCTACTACGAAGAGGAGAAGCTCAACGTCGCCACGCAGACCGTGTCGGGCGGCTTCCCCGAGGCAATGCCTGCGCTCTCCAACGGCACCGCCGACGTGCTCCCCTTCGGCTCCATCCCTTCCTGCACCTATATCGGACAAGGCGATGACCTGGTCATCTTCGGCGGCACCGTCGCCGACGGCTCCGAGTGCGTCACGCTTATCGAGAACAAGGACTCCTACAAGAAGCCGGAAGACTTCAAGGGGAAGAAGATCGGCTGCTTCCGCATGGAGACCGGCCACATGATCACCAAGAGCTGGCTGCGCCAAAACGGCATCGAGGACGGCAAGGACGTGGAGTTCATCCTGCTGGAAAGCTCCGCTGCCGAAGTTGCCGCAGTTGAAAACGGCGAGATCGACATGTGCTTCGTGAACAGCGGCTACGGCTATGTCGCCACGCAGGGCGGCAAATGCGCTGTCGCCTTTCGCCCCAACGAGCTGACGGGCAAGGAATTCCCCTGCTGCCGCCAGACCACGAATCGCAAGGCGTTCGAGGAGAAGCGTTCGGCGCTTATCAAGTTCGAAATCGCCAACCTGCGCGCCCTCTACGACATCGAAAGCGACCACGAGGGAACCATCGCGACCATCGTTGAGTACTCCGGCCAACCCGAGGAGTACATCGAGAACATCACGTACGGCAAGGGCGACTACGTTGCCGCGATGAAGTTCGAGATGGACCCCTACACCGACGACGTGAAGGCGTTCTACGGCGATATGATCGACAACGGCGACATCGACGACACCAACAAGGAGCTCATCGTCGAGCACATGGACTCGACCATCTACAAGGCAGCGCTCGATGCGCTTATCGAGCGCGGCGAGAACAAGGACTTCTACGAGAAGCTCGCCGCCGAATACGAGAAGCACAACACGCTCGGCATCTAATCACCTTCCCCCCGGCGCGCGCCCGCAGCCGGGCTTGCGGGCGCGCGTCTTTTCCACCCGGTATCGCGAGGACCCCATGCCTGCCATCTCATTCAAGAACGTCAGCTACTCCTACATCGACGACAACGAGTCGTATTTAGCGCTCGAAAACGTCAATCTGGAAATCGACGACGGCGAGTTCGTATGCCTCATCGGCCATTCGGGGTGCGGTAAGTCGACGCTGTTGTCCCTGCTCGCAGGCTTGTCGATGCCAACTTCGGGAGAGATCCTCATCAACGGCACCCCCGTTTCAGGACCCGGCCCCGACCGGTCGATCGTGTTCCAGAGTTATTCCCTGTTCCCCTGGCAGACCGCCCTTAAGAATGTCACGTTCTCGATCCGCCAGACGAACAAGGGCATCTCCAAGGAGCAGGCGAAGGTGCGCGCGCTCGAACTGCTTGCCCAGGTGGGCATGGAAGACGCCGCGAATCGCTACCCCTTTCAGCTCTCGGGCGGCATGCGCCAGCGCGTGGCGATCGCCCGCGCACTGGGCATCGACGCGCCAACGATGCTGCTCGACGAGCCCTTCGGCGCGCTCGACCCGCTCATCCGTGGCAAGCTGCAGGAGCTGCTGCTGCGCCTGTGGAACGAAGGCGAAGGCTGCTGCAAGACGGCGGTCTTCGTGACTCACGACATCGACGAGGCGCTTATCCTTGCCGACCGCATCGTGTTCATGGAGCCACGCCGCATCACGCGCGAATTCATCCTGCCGAAAGACCGCGACCGCAGCGCCGAGGCCATCGTGGAGGATGCGCGACTGCACGACATCAAACGCGAGGTCATGGAACTGTTCGACGCCACCGCAACGGGAAAGGATGACCGCTGATGTCACTCGGGAAAAAGCCTACTGCAGACAACCCGCGCGCCGCCGAAAGCGAGGTCGAAGGCACTGAAACGCCTGCACCCGCCTCGACCAAAAGTCGCGCACGCCAGGTGCTCACCGTGTCGTTTATCCTGGCGAACGTGCTGTTCCTGGCGCTTCTCGCAGCGATCGCGATCCCCGGCAAAGTCCACCCGAAGACGAGCGTCCCCTTCTACGTCGCCGCGGCGATCATCGAGGCGCTGTTCTTGTGGCGCTATTTCGCGGGCGGGCGAAAGCGCTCGACATGCCACATCGTGATCGTCGTGCTTTTGCTGCTCATCGTTTGGGAAACCGTATCGACCGACTTAAAGCTCACGCACCCGGTGCTCATCCCCAACCCCGAGAACGTGTTCGCCGTGTTCCCCACGCGATGGGAGGAGCTCCTCAAAAACGTGACGTCGTCGATGATCCTCCTCGCAGAGGGCTTCATCACCTCGCTTATCGCCGGCAACATCATCGGGCTGTTCGTGGGCTGGATGCCCAAGGTGCGCGAAGCGGTCTACCCCATCGCTCACGTGCTCGCACCCGTGCCGGCCATCGTGTTCGCGCCGTATCTCGTGATGCTTCTGCCCTCGTTCAAAGCCGCGGCCGTCGCCGTTATCTTCCTCGGCATCTTCTGGCCGACGCTTTTGAACACCATCCTGCGCGTGGAGTCCCTCGACAAGCACATCCTCGACTCGGCGCGCATGATGGGGCTGTCCACGCCCACGATGATTTTCCAGGTTCTTCTGCCGTATCTGTACCCCACAGTTGCGACCGGACTGAAAACGCAGCTGCCGACCGCCATGTTGATGCTGGTCATGGCCGAGATGTACGGCGCCACGAGCGGGCTTGGGTACTTCGTCATCAACTACACGAACTACGCGAACTACACGAACGTCGTCGCGGGCATTATCATGGTTGGAATCGTTGTCACCATTTTGGACTTCCTGGTGGGGCTTCTCGTTCGCAAGACGGTGAAGTGGAACTAGCCTGGTAAAGGCAAGAGAGAGGGGATTTATGTCAGCAGGAAAAGGAATTTGCCTGGTGTGCGGGGAGCCGCTTACCTACTTCAAGGAGGCGCAGGACGTCACCTGCCAGATTTGCGGTAAGAAGGAGACGGGGCATTCCGTCTGCGTCGAAGGCCACTACGTGTGCGACGCGTGCCATCGCGCGGGCGGGGTCGAGCACATCATGGCCGTATGCCGCGAGACCGACTCGAAGAATCCCATCCGCATCGCGCAGAAGATCATGAGCGACAAGTCGATCTACCCGAACGGACCCGAGCACCACACCCTCATCGGGGCTTCGCTCATGGCCGCTTACAAGAACGCCGGCGGCGACATCGACTTGGAGAAGGCGCTCGCCGAGCTACAGAAGCGCTCGCTTCTCGTGCCAGGCGGCACCTGCGGGTTCTGGGGCACATGCGGTGCCGCGACGAGCGCCGGGCAGTGGTGGTCGATCGTTTCCGGGTCGACGCCCATGACGCGCGACCCCTGGGCGCAAACACAGCGCTTGACCTCGCGTATCTTGGGGAAGCTCGCCGATTTGGGAGGCCCGCGCTGCTGCAAGCGCACGGGATTCACGGCGATCCTCGAGGGCGTCGCCTTCGCCAAGGAGATGCACGGCGTGGAAATGGAGGTACCTGAAAAGGTGACCTGCGCGTTCTACACGAGAAACGCCGAGTGCCTCAAGGAAGGCTGTCCGTTCTTCCCGACCAAAGACTAGCGCGAACAAGACGAAGCGCCCAGGCTGCGACCGAACAGGCCGCCCACCTGGGCGCTTCTCGCGTCTTTTTCCTTTATGGGGGCCCTTTGCGGGAACCCTCTGCAAAGTCCTCGACGAAACTCTTTGAGAGAACCCCTTGCGGTGCCCTTCGCGGAAACTTCGTAGGAACCCTCCGCAGGGTCCTTCGCGAAAGCCCCTTTACAATCCTTCACCCGCGGTGGTGAGGACCAGTCGCCCGTTCTTCACGCCCTTCGTGCCAAGGATCAGGTTCGCGATGGTCTGCACGAGCCCGGTCTCGCCACGCAGAATCACCACTTCCAAGCAATGATGCTGGTCGAGATGCACATGGAGCGTGGACACGATGTTGCCGAAATAGTCGTGCTGAATGTTGTGCAGCTTCTCCTGCACATCCGACGCATGATGGTCGAACACGATCGTTAGCGTGCCCATCACCTCCACGCCAGGAGTCGCGCACTCGTCCTCGACGAGCGCATCGCGCACCAGGTCGCGCACCACTTCGCTGCGGTTCTTCGCCAAACCACGGCGAGCGACCAGCTGGTCGAAGCGCATCAAAAGCTCCTCGGGCATCGCCACCGAGAAGCGCATGAGGTCATTGCTCATGACGCATGCCGCTTACACGAGGTTGACGGTGACACCAGGAGCGCTTTCCGCGTCGTCCTCGAGCGCGTCTTTCGCCTCGTCGAGCATGGCGCGCACGTCGTCGAGCAGCGCCTGCACGTTGTGGAGCTTCTCATTCGTCTGCGCAAAGCCGGCATCGCCCGCCTGGTGGGCAAGCATGTGGGCCCAGCGGCGCTCCAGCTTGATATGATCGTCGATCTGGTCGATCATCTGGGAGAATTGACCAGTGTTAATACCGTTCGTGCACATAAACAGCCTCCTTCATCGCGTCGGGCGAATAGGCGCGCCTCGCGCATAATCGCAAACCCGGCACTTTGTTTCTTGCTATCATGGGTTCAGGTATACCCCTTCAGGCCACGCAACGGGGGATTGATGTGAAAGAATCCACAAGAAGTAACATTTACGAGGCGAACGGCAGCCTCGTTTGGGACCTGTACGCCGACTACGTGTTGGGATCGCGCACGACGCTCGCTTGCGCAATCGGCTCACGCAAGGCAAGCGAGGCAGCACAGCATGCCCTCGAAAGCTCGATGGCCGCCCTCGGCTACGGCGGCGCGCTGGCCTTCGTGACCCTCACCGTCGACGATATCCCGCTTGGCGATGTCGACCTGTTCACCCTTGTGGAAGGAATCGATCCGCTTGCGATCGTGGCGGCGGATGCCGCCGCAGCGGCCCGGCTCGCGCGCGTTTATCGGCAAAACGTCCCTGTCGACGAGGCCAGCCGCATCTTCTGCCGCGACGCCGTGGCATTTCGGGATTTAGAGAGCATGCTTGAGACCCCCGAGGGAAAGCAGCGCGCCTGGGCGTTGCTCAAGAAGCTTCCCCGCCTGGGGAAATAGAGGAAGGTCAATCGGCGCGCGAGGCTGCACGCCTGCTTGCCTCGTACATCCCCCACCCGCCTGCCACCGCGCGCCCACCGCGCGCATCCCGCGTCCGCGGGCATTCCAGCCCTCGCGACTTGCCCGTCACTCACACTCTCACCGCGCACGTGCGCAAATCATCCCCAGAAACGAGAAAAGGCCGCGGGGGAAGCGGCCTTGTTCTCGGACGAGTGGAGCGAGGAGAAATCTTTGGAACAATTAGAAGAATAGCTCTTCAATTATTCCACGTCAAGGATATATTTATCCTCGATAAGATATAGAACATATCGGGCCGAAGCGTTCCGCAAATCGCAGAACGCTTCGGCCCTCGAAGCCCATTAACCTTACAGAGCGGTCGATGAGAATCCCGAAGGTTCCTTACGAGAAGAAGGTGGCATTCAGCCACGGGCCGTATTCGCCCGTCCACATGGAGCCAAGCTGGTCGAAGACGACCGCCCAGTCGATAGTTTGCCCGAAGAACAGCTCCAGGTAGTTATGGCTGTCGATCACGCGCTCGGGCGCTGCGGACAGGTTCTCCTGCGCGATGGTGTACGTGCAGGTGGGGCACATGGTGACAAGCGTGTTCGCGCCCGTTGAGCGGGCTTCGTCCACCACGCGCATGACACGGCGCTTCGTGATGTCGGGGTCGTAGCCTGCAACGGCGCCGCCCGCCCCGCAGCACAGCGTCTGCTTGCGGCGCTCGTCCATCTCACGAATCTCGACCTGCGGCATATAGCGACGCAGCACGCCGCGAATCGCCCGGCCATGGCGCCCGTCATGGCGATCGTGGCATGAGTCGAACACGGTGACGGAAGGCACGTTCGAAGGGGAAAGGCCCGCTGCACGAACCGCCGCGTCAACGTCTTCCGGCATGCCATCGGCGCGCAGTGCGACCCCTGCCGTGCGCTCCATTTCGCGACCGCGCTCCAAGATGAGCTCGGGCAGCGGGATGATATCGATATCGTCGGCCATAAGCTCGGCGAATTCCTCACCGCAACCAGGGCAAACAGTTACCATGCGCGTGATGCCCGCGGCTTTTATCTGCTCGAAGATCTTCTCGCGATGCGCCGCGGCGCGATCGAAGAAGCCCGCGCTCATGAGCGGACTTCCGCAGCAGTCGTCGGACATGCACCATTTGAATCCCGCAGCGGTAAGCCATTCGCCCACGCGGCGGGTCAGATCGGGTGCGTAGCTCACGAGCGAGCACCCGGGGAAGAACACCGTGTCGAACGTTCCCGGCTCGTACGCCGCCGCATCGCGCAGTGCGACGATTTCGGGATACCCAATGCCGAAGATGGCGCGGTAGGCGCTGAAGATATGCCATTCGTTGTCGACCATCGTGAGCTTTTCGGGCTGGTAGAGCCCCGATTGCATGAACAGCTCACGCCAGTCGCGCATACGGTCGGGAGCGAGCATGTGAACCGCGCAGTCCGCCGTGCAGTAACCGCAGAAGCAGCAGCGGCGAAGCGCGTGGTACATGTCGTAGTTCGACTGCATGAGCTCGGCCACCGCGGCGGGGCGCTCATCAGCGGGAAGGGACATGACGCGGTCGTACGCTTCTTGAACCGTGCCCACATCGAGGCCCGGCTCCTTGAGCACCTCGCATCGAAGCGTGCAGCGCTTGCAATGCGCGCACTGCATCTTCTTGTTTGCCCAGCGCGAAAGCATGCTGAGCGCAGGAGAATCCGCCTGGTCGATTTCGGCCAGCTCGTCTGCGGTCAATTTCCGCACCCTCGTTTGTTTGAATTGCCCCGTTTTCATGAGGAACAGTGTAGCGCACAAGAAACCCAAAGCATACGAAGAAACGCCACGAGGTGGGGCAATCTCGCGAAAGGATAGGCAACGAACCCGAACGCGACTCCAGGGGCGAGCAAAGCGACCCGAACGCGAGCACCCAAGCGCAAAGCGAGCGGGATACCTTTTTATCGGGCGTGGTTGCGCGCAGGCAGATCGCGTGGCGGCAAGGGAGCACAAGAGTTTGCTACCATGCAACCATGAATCGGTTCACGAACAAGGCAAACGTTCCCGCATCTTGCCTGGCGGCTGCAGGCTGCGAGCTTTCGCAACGAGGAGCCACCGAGATTGCAAAAGGAACCTGCGAGCTGGCACTTTCCCTCGCCGTCGCACATTGCAAGGAGCGCGCATAGCATGAATGAAGCAGGCATCGCACAAGACGCGATTCCGCAAGAAGACTTCCTCGACACAAGCGGCCCCAACGAGGCAGGCATGGTCGCACAGCGCTTCCTCGCGTTCAACACCGCAATCACGCTGCAGGCGTTCGCGCCCGAGCAAGCCTGCCTTTCGGCATTCGGGCGCGTGCGAGAGGAGGCGCGCAGGTTCGAGCGGCTCTTCTCAAGAACGCTTCCCCATTCCGATATTTCGCGTCTGAACAGGGCGAAAGGCATCCCTATCGAGATTTCGCGCGACACGGCCGACCTTTTGGAGTGCGCGCTTTCCTACTGCGCCGACAGCGACGGGCGCTTCGACATCACGATGGGCACAGCCGTGCAACTGTGGGACCTGCGGCGCGCGATCATTCCCTCGCAGGATGAGCTTCGCGAAGCCGTCACCCATGTCGACTGGCGCGGGGTCCGCGTATGGGAAAAAGGCGGGCGCCATTTCGCCCAGCTCACCGACCCGCAAGCTGCGGTCGACGTCGGAGGCATCGCCAAAGGCTGGATTGCCGACAGGTTCATGAACGCCCTTGTCGAAACGGGGCTGGAGAACTTCCTCATCAACTTGGGAGGCAACGTGGTAGCGCACGGGGAAAAGCCTGGCGGCACAGCGTGGAATATCGGAATCCGCGACCCCATCAACGAGAGCGCTATCGTGGGAGCGGTGCCGCTTCGCGACGCGTCCGCGGTGACGAGTGGCATCTACGAACGCTGTTGCGAGGTCAACGGGAAGTTCTACCACCATATCCTCTCGCCCGAAACGGGGATGCCCGTGGAAACCGACGCCGCAGGAGCAACCGTTATCGCCGACCGATCAGTCGATGCCGAGGGGTATTCCACCACCTTGCTCGCACTTGGCACCGCGCGGGGGCTCGCCTTCGCGCGAGAACATCCCGCCATCCGCAAGGCGATTTTCGTCACGCGCAACGGGGACGTGCTTGAATCGTAGCGAAGCCCAGAGCCCGCTGCCGCTGAATTCCGCCCCCCCCTCGTTCCGCTCGAGGGAAACGCATCTGAATCGTGGCGAGAGCCGAAAAGCCAGAAATACAAAAGACCCCGCCGAAGCGGGGCCTTGAGTTTATGGTGGTCAGAGGGGGACTTGAACCCTCGGCACGCGGATTTTCAGTCCGCTGCTCTACCAACTGAGCTACCTGACCATACGTGCTTGCCTTTCGCGGAGAATCCGTTCGAGCAAACGCAAGATAGTATTTTATGGCAAATGGCAAAGCGCGTCAATAGTTTTTTTCAAAGTATCGAAGCTATTACGACACCCACAAGAATCGCCGGGGCAAACGGGAACGTCTGGGAGCCGATTCCCTTCCCGCCTTCGCGAACGCGCGAGACCGCCTGCATCACAAGGACGACGAGACACGCCGCGAACAGGCACCACAGCCCTCGTTCCCAGCCCAGGAACAAACCGACCGCTGCGAGCAGCTTGATATCCCCGCCTCCCATGGAGGGACGTTGGGCGAAGTGCTCGAACGCGATCGAGACCGCAAGCGAGCCGCCCCCGAGCACAAGCGCCCCCACAAGCCCGTCGCCAAGCGTCAGGCCGAAGGGGGACACTCTCATCGTCGCGACGGATGCAGCCGACGCCGCATACCACATTTGCGCACCCACGCCGAAGGCGCCGGCAGAGCAGGCGGCCGCTATCGCGGCAAGCAGAACGCGCACGGCAAGCCAGAGCACCGCCATCGCTGCCACTAGCTTGTTGGGAATCCGCCTCTCGCGCAGGTCGATCGCACTCGCCCAGGCTAGCAGCACCAAAAAGAGCGCGAACGACACCCCACCCGCATACGCGGGGGCGTTGCCAAGGACGACTGATACGCTCATCGGGCTCTCTTTCTGTAGGAGTACCGCGACTTGATGGACAACTGGAAGAGTTATGCGACGTTTTTCGGACCTCGCTTATCGCGATTCGCGCCAGACAAAAGCAAACCCCAGGAAAAGGCGAACGCCGGCGCGCTTTTCCTGGGATTCCGCCTCGCAAACCAGTACACAACTCGCTCAGTTGACCACCAACTACCGGTTATGCCCCATGCGGCCGCTCGAATCGACGCTAGCAGCCGAACAGAAGCTCCTTCTCCTCGCCCGGAAGCGCCGCGCGCGCCTGATCGCGCAGGTTGTTCACGCCGATAAAGAACTGGCGCATCATGACCACCATGAGATAGCGGCCCTTCGGCGTCAGCGTGATTTCCTCGTCGGTGTTGGTGGCGAACGCCCCCGCCGCAGTCATGAACGCCATCTCGGCGGGAAGGCCGGCCTCAATCGAGCAGCCGAAATCTTCCCTAAACTGCTTCTTGTCCAGGCGAAGGCCGAACAGCTGCATCATGAAGCGGTAGCGCATGCGGTCGTGTTTGGAGAAGTGCGTCTTGCCCATGATGGACATGCGACCGCTTTCGATCTTCTCGTTGTACTGGCTGACGGAGAAGGTGTTCACATACATGTTCTCGCCGAGATACGTGATACCGCCCGAACCGATTGCCGGGTACTCCTCATAGTCGACCACGTACTCGTCGATCATCGCGTCCTCGCCCGCGGCACCCGTGCCCAAGCGGTTGAACGTCCATGCGCTGCCGTTCTCGAACAGCGGCTTGTCACCGCCGATCAAAAGCTCGCAGATGATCTCGTAGAAACGCTGCTCGCGCTTGTAGTCAACCTTGCCCACCGTGCGCGCAAGCGAGCGCTGTACGCTCGGCGACGCCATGAGCGGGTAAAACGTCGTTTGGCTCGCTCCGCTTTCGATTACGCGCTCGATGTCGTTGATCAGGATGTCCTCGGTTTGCGCCGGGAAGTTGAAGATCATGTCGGCGTTCATGGACACGAAATACGGGCTTGCCTCCTGGATGCGTTCCATAATCTCCTGGCCGCAGCCGTACTTTTCATAGCGATCCATCTGCTTGAGCAGCCCGTCTTCGAAGCTCTGCACGCCGACGGAAAGGCGATCGACGCGACCTTTCAGCTTCTCGAGATAACTCGGGATAAGATGGTTCGGATTGGTCTCGGACGACACTTCCTTAATGGAGAAGTTCTCGCGCGCCATATCGATCGTCTCGCACAGTTCGTCGATCATGATGGTGGGCGTGCCCCCGCCGATGTAGACGCTCTCGAAATCGTAGCCCAAATCCTTGAGCATCATCATCTCTTTGCGCATGTTGGCGAAATAGGGTTTCGCGCGCTCTTCCTTGAACGGGAAGCGGTTGAACGAGCAGTACGGGCACAGGCGCTCGCAGAACGGAACGTGCATATAGAGCATGTAGCGCTGCCCAGGCTTTGGCGGAGCGACCTTCGCGTCGTCGGTCGGCGTGAGCTTCAGATATTGGTTTGAGCACGCGCGAACCACCGTGCTCAGCATTCGTTCAGAAAGCATATTCTAACTTCTTCCCTGCTATTTCGCCTTCGTAACGTTCTTATTCCCAGGCGGAACGGCCGCGCGCGGCCTTCGCGCCGATGTCGGTGCGGAACTGTTTGCCCTCGAAGCTGATGAGGTCACAGGCGGCATAAGCGCGCTCGCGGGCCTCCTCGAAGGTCTTGCCGAGCGCCACCACGTTGAGCACGCGCCCGCCCGCCGTGACGAGCTCGCCGTCTGCGTTGTGACTGGTACCCGCATGGAATACCGACACGCCGTCGAGCGCCTCGGCCTCGTCGATCCCCAGGATGACCTTGCCCTTCTCGTAGGCGCCCGGATACCCGGCGCTCGCGAGGACGACGCACACCGCCCACTCGTCGACCCACTCGAGCGACAAATCGTCGACGCGACCCTCGGCCACGGCGCACATCACATCGACAAGGTCGGTCTTCAGGCGAGGAAGGATCACCTGCGTCTCGGGGTCGCCGAAGCGCACGTTGAACTCCACGATCTTCGGCCCTGCAGGGGTCAGCATGAAGCCGCCGTAGAGCACGCCGCGATAGTCGCGCGCATCGTCGGTTGCCGCCGTAGCAGCTGCAGCCTTGTCCATGATGGCCACCATGGAGGCCATCTCCTCGTCAGTCACGATGGGCACGGGAGAGTAGACGCCCATGCCGCCCGTGTTCGGGCCCTCGTCGCCGTCGAACGCGCGCTTATGGTCCTGAGCAGGAGCCATGGGAAACGCTTTGCCGTTTGCCACGAAGGCGAGCAGCGAGCATTCCGGGCCCGCCATGCACTCCTCGATGAGGACGGTCTTGCCGGCGTCGCCGAACTTGCCGTCGAAGCACTCGCGAACGGCGTCCTCGGCTTCTTCTACCGTCGAAGCGACGACGACGCCCTTGCCGGCCGCCAGGCCGTCGGCCTTCACCACGATGGGAGCGCCCTGCTCGCGAATGTAGGCGATCGCGGGATCGCACGAATCGAAGGTGGCGTACGCCGCCGTGGGAATGTCGTTCTTTTCCATGAACGCCTTGCTGTGCGCCTTGCTTCCCTCGAGCAGCGCGCCTGCGGCGTCGGGGCCGAAGACCGAGATGCCCGCGTCGCGCAGCTCGTCGGCAACGCCCGCGACGAGCGGAGCCTCAGGGCCCACGACCACAAGGTCGACACCGTGCTCGCGCACGAACGAGAGCACGGACGAGCCGCTCATCATATCGACGTCGTTGACGTTGGTCGCAACCGCAGCCGTGCCGCCGTTACCAGGGGCAACGAACAACTCGTCGCATTGAGGCGATTTGGAAAGCGCCCATGCGATCGCATGCTCGCGACCGCCACTGCCAAGCACCAAAATGTTCACAACAAACCCTTTCTCTCAGGTTCGCAAATAACAAGCAAGGGGAAGCCCGCGAGCCGAACCGCAAAACTGCGGGCAAACCACATACGCAGGCCAAACAGCCAAAACCCGCAGGTTAAGCAAAAGTCAGCGAGCGCAACCCAAAGCTTACCAACCGCGCATGATGGTCTGATCGCGATCGGGGCCGACGGCGACGATTGAGATCTTCACGCCCGTAATCTCCTCGAGATGCTCGACGTATTTCTGTGCATTCTCGGGCAGCTCCTCGAAGGACTTGCAAGCCGTGATGTCCTCGCCCTTCCAGCCGGGAAGTTCCTCGTAGATGGGCTTCGCGTGGAACAGCACGCTTTGCTGCATGGGGAAGTAGTCGTAGCGCTTGCCATTGCATTCGTAAGCCACGCACACCTTAATGGTGTCGAACGCCGAAAGCACGTCGAGCTTGGTGAGCGCCACGTCGGTGAGGCCGTTGACCTCAGCAGCATAGCGCGCGATGACCGCGTCGAACCATCCGCAGCGGCGCTTGCGGCCGGTGGTCACACCGAATTCGTGGCCCACAGAGCACAGAAGCTCGCCAGTTTCGGCCTCTTCGCCCACGCCGCCGTCCTCGGGGAAGCGCTGCTCGGTCGGGAATGGGCCGCCGCCAACACGCGTCACGTAGGCCTTTTCGATGCCGAGCACACGGTCGATGTTCGCCGGACCCACGCCCGAGCCCGTCGCCGCGCCACCCGCGCAGCAAGAAGAGGAGGTCACATAGGGGTAGGTGCCGTGATCGATGTCGAGCAACGTGCCCTGCGCGCCCTCGAACAGCACCGACTTGCCCTCGCGCAGCGCGCTGTTGAGCATGTGCGCAGTTTCGGCCATGTAGGGCTTCAGGATGCGGGCGTAAGGCAGGTACTCCTCGCAGATTTCTTCGACCGTGTAGGTGTGGAGGCCGTAGATCTTGCTCAGGACGGGATTCTTCTGCTTGAGCGCAGTCTCGACCTTCAGACGGAAGATCTTCTCGTCGAACAGATCCTGGATACGGATGCCCTTGCGAGCGACTTTGTCCTGGTAGCACGGGCCGATGCCGCGTTTGGTGGTTCCGATCTTGTGCTCGCCGAGGCTCTTCTCGTCAGCGCCGTCGAGATCTTTGTGCCACGGCATGATGACATGCGCGTCGCAGCTGATCTTCAGGTTCTTGCACGAAATGCCCTCGGCCTGGAGCATCGCCATTTCCTTCACGAGCACGCCCGGGTCGACGACGACGCCGTTTCCGATGACGGGAATGGCGTTCTCGTACATGACGCCCGAAGGCATCAGGTGCAGCGCCAGTTTCTTGTCACCGTGGATGACGGTGTGTCCTGCGTTGTTTCCACCCTGGTAGCGCACGACGTAGTCGTACTTGCTCGCAATGAGGTCGGTGATTTTACCCTTGCCTTCGTCGCCCCATTGGGCACCGACGAGAACTGTACTGGGCATGAGCGTTCATCCTTTCGCTGCCCCGCACAAGCGAGGCCGATCGGCATTCTTCCTGCAACCCTTGCATTATAAGGTATGGGTTACACGGCGAGTTCGATGACGTTGGTAGCGTCACTAACTTCGCGTAGAACGGAAACGACCTCTTCGTGACAGGTGAACATAATGACTTGACGCGTCTTCGCGAGCTCGGCTAAGGCACGCGCGGCCCCGCGGCGGCGACGGGAGTCGAAGTTCACGAGAATGTCGTCGGCGAGGATGGGAATCGCACGGCCCACGTTGTCGGCGGCGAGCAGAAGCGCGATGCGCAAGCTGAGATAGAGCTGCTGGCACGTGCCGAGCGAGAGATGGACCGGATCGCGCTCGGTATGAACGGAGTCGACGACGCGCAGATGGCCGTCGGCGGTCATGTACACGCGCACCCAGCGACCCTCGGTCATAAGCGACATGAGCTCGCTCGCCTGCGCATACACCTCGGGCTGGCTTTTGCTCTCCCAAGAGGATATCGCCATCTCGAGCATGCGACGGGCGAGAAGAAGCCTCGCGAAAGTTTGCAGCGACTCGTTGTAGCGCGTGCGAATCTGCTGGTAGGTCATGCGGACTTCGTCGAGCGTATGCTCGCCACGCGCCACCGCAAGCTCCTGCTTGAGCTCGCCGTACGCTCGGTTCGTACTCTCGAAGGCCTCCATGAGGTTGGTGCGCTGCGAAACCTTGCGCGCGATCTTCGCGTCGAGCGCCGCAAGCGTCGCGTTCTCGCTCGGCAGATGCGCCTGCGTGTAAGCGCTCGCAAGCGCATCGGCATTGCGCGCGATCTTCTCTTCGAGCGAGGTCAGGCGCGCAGTGAGCGCTTGGGAGCGCTGCTGGAGCAAGGCCATGTCGCCGCGAGCATCTTTCGCCTCGTCGAGGATCGTCCGCGCACGGCGCAGGTTCGACGAAGCCTCACCCAGCCCGCGGCTCTCAAGAAACGCGCGAATCTCCCCCGAGAGCGCCTCCTGCTCGGCAAGGCATGACTCGTATTTCTTCTTGTCCTGTAACATGACCCATTGCGCGCTTTGGAGCTCGGCCTTTCGAGCTTCCTGCTCCTTGCTCGGGCGGAACAGCATCACAAGCGCTCCCGCAGCGAGAAAGACCGCCATGGCGACCAAACCCAAACCGAGCGCCGTAAACGACAGGCTCGAGATTTCGCGCCCATGTACCACAAGGGGGACACCAGACCCGACGAACACAAGCGGCAGCGCGATAGAGAGCACCACCTGCGCCGTACGCTGATGGCGGGCGCGCAGCTCCATCTCGCGCGTGTCGGGTGCCTCAAGACGCACCTCGTAGGCCGCCTTCGATGCGGCGTAATTCGATTTTGCCAGTTCAACGCTGTGCGAGCACTTCGATTCCCTGTCGCCAAAGGCGTCGATGCGATCGCGTAACTCACGGTCCTCGGCTGCCGTCATGCTCATAAGCTCGCGAGGGAGCGCATGCCTCCCGCGCCGCTTCGCGAGCGCCGCCTGCGTTTGCTCCTCGACAAGGCGCGCGTGCTCCTCGGTGATTTCCTCGCGCTCCGCCGCGAGCTTCTCAATGCGCGCGCGGCATGCGGTGAGCTCCTCGATGCGCGCGTTCAGCTTCGACAGGCGCGCGCTGAGCGATTCACGCTCAGGCTCCATCTCGTGGAATTCCTTGTCCTTACGACGCAGGCTCTCGGCTATCTCGGCGGCGCGGGCCATCTCCTCTTTCGCGTCCGCGAGCTGCGAGCCCAAGTTCACAAGCGACTCCTCGGCACTTGCGGCGCGCGACGTGCAGGCAGCAAGGCGCCCTTGCACCACGGAAAGCGCGTGCGCGGGAGATGTCCCTGTGCCCGACCCCGCCGTGAGCAGGCGCGCCGTGACGTCGGTGGTGTTGCGCAGGCGGCGCAGCTCGTCGCTGGTGAGCGAGAACATGGTCGAGAACGTCTCGCGGTCGATATCGTGCACGAGGGAAGCGTCGCCCTTGAGGCCTTCAGCATTGCGGCTTCGGGAAAGCTTGATCTCGCCGCCTTCGCCGTCATCGAAGAACAGCGAGCCTGCGCGGTCGGCCGCCTGCGGCTTGTAGGTGTTGCGGACCCCGCGCGCCTCTTCCCAGCCGAAGAGTACTCCGCGGACAAACGACGCGGTCGTCGTCTTGCCCGCCTCGTTCGGGCCGAAGACCACGTTCAAATGAGGCCCGAAGGGACCGACGACCTTGCCGGAAAACGCGCCGAAGCTTTCCATCTTGATGTGCTTCAAGAAGGGCCTCATTGGTCGTCACCTCCGCACAAAAGGTCGATGACCAGGTCTTGCGCCTCCTCAGCAAGCGTCGGGATACTCTGCACGAGGGCGCTCGGCAGCGCGACGTTGCTCTTCAGGAACTCGTCCTGGAGAAACGCCGCCTCGCCTGCCTCGTCTTCGCGCATCGACTCGGCCACGCCGAGGAACACCGCAGGGAACATCCCCTCGCGGCGCGCCGCTTCGCGATCGAAGGGCCGGCGTGTCTTGTCGATGAGCGCGTCGCAGAAGAACTCTGGGTGGGAATCGTTGATCTGGTTGCGCAGGTCGTCGACCAGCCCGGGGCGCTTGAGAACCTCATGCAGGGGCGTCGTGCCGCAAAGCACGATGCGCGTGCACATCTCCCCGCAGTGCGTCTTGCCGTTCACGCGGAAAAGCTCGCGCGTGACCAGGTCGGATACATCGGGAACCGTGACGCACTCCGAGATGTCCACCTTCATGCGCTGCCAAACGACGCTTGCGGTGGGGATGAACTCGACCACGTTGCGGCGCCCCTCCTCGAGCGTGACCAGGTTCACACCGCGCGGCCCCGTCTCCTTGATGTCGCGCCCCTGGATACAGCCGGAAAACGCGAGGCGCGGATTCTCGTCGGTGTAGAGCAGGCGCTTGTGAACGTGTCCGAGCGCCCAGTAGTCGAACCCCGCGCACAAAAGCTTCGCGGGCGACACGGGTGCCTTGTCCGGATCGAGATCGAGCCCGGTATGGATCACGCCGACGCCGAAAGGTGCCAAGGCGGCGTCTTTCCCAAGGGCCTCGTTCGCGGCAGCGCGCGTGACGCCCTCGGCGATGCAGGCATCCGCGGGCCATGTCTGGTTGTAGTAGCCGCGCCCGCCGAGCACGCACACGGGCTTGCCGTCCCGATGGTAAAGCGCAAAGCTCGGCTTGTCGGCGGAGAACATGGTCACGTTGCCCGGCAGGTTGAACAGGTCGCGCTGCCAGGTGGTATAGGGGTCGTGGTTTCCGGTGCACATGTACACCGGAATGCCCTCGGCGTCGAGGCGTGAGAGGCCGTCGAAAAATGTGAGGTAGTCGGCATAGGACGGTCGCGCCGTATCGAAAATGTCGCCGGCAATCACAACGAAGTCGACGCGATTGTCGATGGCGGCGGAAATCACGCGTTCGTACGCTTCGGGAATCGCCTCGACGAGACGGCTCGCCCAACGCTCGGAAAGGGCCCGAAGGCCGCGAAAAGGCGCCCCGATATGAAGATCGGCAGCATGGATGAATGTCAGGCGCTCCGCCATCGGAAGCCGCCCCTTATGCGTATCCGCCGACGCGCGAGTCGTCGATGAGGTCCATGAAGCGCGTGTACTCGGCGTTGAAGGCGAGCGGGATGTCACGCGTCGGGCCGTTGCGGTGCTTGGCAACGATCAGCTCCGCCGTGCCCCAATCGGGACGGTCGTCGCTTTCGCCCTCTTCCTCGTTCATGCTTCGGTCGATAAACATGACGATGTCGGCGTCCTGCTCGATGGAGCCCGATTCGCGCAGGTCGGAAAGCATGGGACGCTTCTTTCCTCGCATCTCGACGGCACGGGAGAGCTGCGAGAGTGCGATAACGGGCATGCCCATCTCCTTCGCGAGGATCTTAAGGCCACGGGAAATCTCGCCAACCTCAACGGCGCGGTTGCCGTCGCGGCGCGTTTGCGGGGGCTGCATAAGCTGCAGGTAGTCAACGATGATGAGCCCGTTTCCCTGTGCATGGCGCAATTCGCGGCGTGCCTTCGCGCGAGCTTCCAGAATGGACAGGCCCGGCGAGTCGTCGATGTACATATCGAGCTTCGAGAGCGCGTTCGATGCATCGGCGATGGCGCCCCAATCCCCTTCGGCGATGAATCCGCCGCGAATCTTCGAGAGGCTCACGCGCGCCTCGGCACACAGGATACGCTGCATAAGCTGGCTCGCGGACATTTCCAAGGAGAAGAAGGCGACCGACGTCCCCGCCTTCGCCGCGTTCACGGCGAGGTTCAGTGCGAACGACGTCTTGCCGACGCCGGGCCTTGCGGCAAGGATGACCAGGTCGCCCGCACGCAAGCCGTGGAACAGGTCGTCTGCGTCCTTGAAGCCCGTCGGAACACCCGCCATGTGGCTTTTCTGCTCCGCGAGCTTCGTGATTTCCTCGAACGCCTCGGT
Organism: Ellagibacter sp.; assembly: GCF_048412355.1. Classification (NCBI taxonomy): domain Bacteria; kingdom Bacillati; phylum Actinomycetota; class Coriobacteriia; order Eggerthellales; family Eggerthellaceae; genus Ellagibacter; species Ellagibacter sp. The sequence goes on along the minus strand of NZ_DBFSAP010000044.1, from coordinate 15,904 downwards.
GAGCAGGGTGTCAACGCGCGCGAACGTCGAGGACACGCGCTTCTCCGTGACGTTGAAGAGTGTTTTCTCGGCGGTCTCCACAACCTCGTTCAGGTCGTCGGGGGCGTCATAGGCAAGCGCGTTGATCTGCGCAGACGCAAATATGAGCTCGCGCAGGATGGCCGTGCGCTTCACGATGTCGGCATGGTTTTGCCAGTTGGTGAGCGCGAACGTGTTGTCCGCAAGGTCGACGAGGTACGCCTTGCCGCCGACCGCCTCGAGCTGCCCCGACGCATTGAGCGTGTCGGCAAGCGAAATCTGGTCGATGGGGATGCGGCGGATGTTCAGGTCGCATATCGCCTCGAAGATGATGCGATGGGCAGGACGGAAGAAGTTCTCGGGCTTCAGCTTCAGCACCAGTTCCTCGACAGCCTCGGCGTCGAGCATGCATGCTGCCAGAACGGATTGCTCCGCTTCGATGTTCTGGGGCAATGGCCTGTTCTGCGGCGTTGACTGCGGCGCAAAATCTGAGTTGCGCGGGGTGTTGGAGCGGTTGTCGGGCATATGCGATGGCTTCCTTCTGGGTGCGTTGACGAGAGTCGTTGAGAATTCGTTTAACCGTTGTATCTTACCCCACTGTGAGCACTCTCGGCGAGAGGTACCCCAAACACCAAGAAACCCCTCGCCCAAACGGGCAAGGGGTCTCGAAATAAGCGTGTTCGCAATGTGCGATGCGCTATTCGGCAGCAGCCTCGGTCTCTTCAGCGGGAGCAGCTGCTTCCTCGGCGGGAGCCTCGACAGCCTCTTCCTCTTCCAGAGCCTCGACAGCCTTGTCGCTCACGACGTTCACGGTAACGGTGGCCTTGATGTCACGATAGATGGAAATAGCGACGGCATGCTCACCGGCAACCTTGATCGGGTTGCCAAGCTCGACACGACGACGGTCGACCTCGACGCCAAGGTTCTCCTTGATTGCGTCGGCGACGATCGAAGAGGTGACGGAGCCGAACAGCTGGCCCTCTTCGCCAACGTTGGCAAGAACCTTGACAGTTGCACCATCGAGCTTGGCGCGCATGGCCTCAGCGTCGGCAAGGCGAGTCTCCTCGCGCTTGGCGATGTTGTGCTTGCGCTGCTCGAGCTGCTTGAGGTTGCCCTTGGTCGCCTTGATGGCGTAGCCCTGGGTCAGCAGGTAATTGTTGGCGTAACCATTGGCAACTTCGATAACGTCGCCTTCGCCGCCCCTGCCTTTCAGTTCTTTAAGCAGAATGACTTTCATGGTACCTCCTTCGCCTAGCGGTTGCGGCGGTCGCCACGGCCGCTCACGGCGGGAACCGCGTAGGGCATCAAAGCCATTTCGCGAGCGCGCTTCACGGCGTTCGCGATGTCGCGCTGATGCTGGGTGCAGGCACCCGTCACGCGGCGCGGCTTGATCTTTCCGCGGTCGGTCACATACTTGCGCAGCATCTGCGTGTCCTTGTAGTCGATGTACTCAACATCGTCCTTGCAGAACTGGCAGAACTTGCGACGCGGCTGCTTCGCGTAATCTGACGTTTTCTTCAACTTACTCTTCCTTAGAACGGGATGTCTTCATCGTAGACGGAAGAAGAGGCATCGATCGTCGGTGCCGACTGGGGCTGGTAGCTCGCCTGCGGAGCAGATTGGTAGCTCGCCTGAGGTGCAGGCTGATAGCCGCCTTGTTGCCCATAGCTTTGACCGGAAGAATACTGTGCATCACTGTTGCGGCTCGACATGAACTCAAGCTCGTCCACAATCACTTCGATCTTGGAGCGCTTCTGCCCGTCGCGTTCCCACTGGCTCCAGCGCAGCTTACCCTCGATCGTGACCTTCGTACCCTTGGACAAGTACTTGTTCAAGGCATCGGCGCGAGCGCCGAACATGGTGCAATCGATGAAGTTGGGGTAGTCCTCCCACTCGCCGGTCTGCTGGTTCTTGCGACGGTCGTTGACCGCCACGCCGAAACCGAGAACGGAAGTGCCGCCCGCAGTGCTGCGAAGCTCAGGGTCGCGAGTCAAATTACCGCTGATGATAACTCTGTTGATGCTCATAATTCTTGCCTCTTCCCATGTGCCGGACGCCAAAAGCGCCCATTAAGCTCCAGTTAGTCGCGGTCTTCGCGCTTCACGATCATGTGGCGGACCACAGCATCGTTGATGCGCAGAACGCGATCGAGCTCGGCAACGTTCTGAGGATCAGCGTGGAAATTGACGAGAGTGTAATCACCGTCGGTCAGACCATTGATCTCATAAGCAAGTTTGCGCTTGCCCCACTCGTCGACGTTGTCAACCTTGCCTGCGCCCTCAGCGATCGTGGTCTCGATTCGCTTCATGACGGCAACGCGATCTTCGTCGGAAATGGTCGGGGCGACAAAAAACAGCAGTTCGTAAGCCTTCATCAGCTCACCTCCTTTGGACTTTACGGCTCTGGGTCTGGTGAAGGCATTCACCCAGAGCAGGATATAGCCTGACTATATTAACGTAGGCTTCCCGCTTCGGGTAGACCAAAGCTGTCTCCCATCACCTGATCCACACATCTTCTCGAGCCGCCAAGCTCGTTTTGGGGGCATCCTAGCATGTAAACCTGGCAGAATCCTTCCCGATTCCTTCCCGAATTTCGATGCGAGTTCTCCCAAAACGAAAACGAAAGCCCCGTGCATTTGCACGAGGCTCTCGCAGAAATTCAATCTAAGAGGAGGATTTATTCTCCGTCGGCGTCGATTCCCGTCGAAGGATCCTCGTCGACTTCCGTCAGATACTTCTCGTCGATCTCGTCCTCACCGTAGTCGACCCCGCTCTTGAGCTTCGCCATAAAGTTCGGAGCCTCACCGATATAGGCAGCCTCTTCCTCGAAGGTGTAGCCGCCCTCATCATCGACGGTATAAAGGTAGCCAACCGCATAGCCGTCCTCCGCGCCCGGCACGCCGCCTTCCGCGATGATAACGTCTTTCGTGCCATCGTCGGTCTCGACGTAGCCGTCATAGCAGAACGCATACGCGTCTGCGCCGCGTGCGCCTTCCACCGTATGCTGCGCGAGGTTGTAGCATTCCTCGGAGGAATCGCCCGGATGCGATTCGATGAACAGGTTCTCCTTAACGACGAGCGTCGTGAACGGAACGAGCTCAGCGCCCTTCTCCATCTTCTCCTTCGCCTCGTCGAGCGCGAACAGGAGCACGTTTTCGAGCATCTCCGGAATCTCGGGGACTTCCTCAGATGAGTTTTCAACAGTGCGATCGGCCATAAGGTCGCTCCTTTGCTTTCGATAATCGATTGTCACAGTGTAGTCCACCGTATTCGCTTTGGGGAGAGGAGCACAGAAAAAGCCCCCGCGATTGCGAGGGCTTGTCAGTTCGTGGCGGAGGAGGAGGGATTCGAACCCTCGTTACCCGGGTTGCGGGCAAAACGGTTTTCGAGACCGCCGCATTCAACCACTCTGCCACCCCTCCGCATGGGGTGCGGGGCTTGTGCCCCCGATATGTAAAACGCGCCGAAGCGCGTTACTTTTTCTGGCGGAGAGATGGGGATTCGAACCCCAGATACCCTTTTGGGGCATACACGATTTCCAATCGTGCTCCTTCGGCCAGCTCGGACATCTCTCCGTTTTGCCAATTGCAGCAGCTAAGTATTATACATAAGACCCTGTCTGTCCACAAGGATATTTTTCAAAAACTCGCAAACCCGCCCGTTGCGGCGACTCCAAACGAAAACGCACACTCTACCAGAGCGTTTGCGTTTAGTACTCGCTTGTCAGCGAGTAATGGCCAGGCGTCACCTCGGCAACGCTCATCGGAACATCGAACAGCGAAGACATGGCCTCATCGCACAGGAGCTCCTCTTTCGACCCGTCCGCGTGCACCGATCCATCCTTGATCAAAAGCAGCCGCTCGATTTCGGGAATGATGTCCTCGGCATAGTGGGTGACCAGCAGGATTGCGCGCCCAGACTGCGCAATCGCACGCATGGAGCGGCGCACATAGTGCATCCCCTGCGGATCGAGCCCCGTGCACGGCTCATCAAGCACAACGACGTCGGGATCGTGAACGAGAGCGCGCGCAAACAACACGCGCCTCGCCTGCCCTGTGGATAGCGTCATCACATCGCGGTCCGCGATCGACTCGACGCCGAGCGTCGCCATCGTTTTCCGGCAGCGCGCATAGTCGTCCTCGCTCGCGTTCACCCGTTTCGGCACGCCGAGCGAACCGTACAGACCGCCAGCGACCACCTCGATAGCGGGCATGTGCACCGTGATCTGGTCCTGCATCGTCGAAGACACGATGCCCAGGCTCTTCTTCACGTCCTCGAGCGTCGCCCGAGCATTCCCGCGAAAAAGCACCGGCGGCTCGTCCTGATAAAGGGGGAGAATCTCACGCGTGATCAGCTTGATGAAGGTAGACTTGCCGGCACCGTTCGGGCCAAGCAGCGCCATGCTTTCCCCCTCGGCAAGCTCGAAGGAACCGATATGCAAGATAGTCTTGCCCGACCGTTTCACGATCGCGTTGTTCAAGCAAAGAAAGGGAGGGCGCGAATCCGCTTCGCGCCCTCCCTCGAACTGACTGTCAGCCATGTGGTTTATGCTGCCTTCTTGGTCTCGGAATCGCCGCTGTCCGAAGCAGTATCGCTCGAAGTGGAGGAAGCGTCAGTTGCGCTCACCTCGTTGTCGGCGGAGCCGCTGCTCCCATCGGTGGAGGAGCTGTCGGAGGAGTCATCGCTCTGGTACTTCGACATATCGAGGTCGTAGGGCAGCCCGCTCGGCATGTCCTTGATCTCGATGTCGGCGTTGTCCTTCGCATCAGAGAGCCACTGCTGGTAGGCCTTCGACTGGTTCGAGGACTTGAGCGAGCTTCTGAACTGCTCGACGAACTCGGAGGGCAGCTGATCGAGACTCGTCAGCTCATCAGGAGCGTGGAACTCGTCAGTGCACTTGATGATATGGATGCCGTAACTGCTCGTGACAAGGCCGCTTACCTGGCCCTTCGAAAGATCGGCGAGGCCTGCGGTGTATTCGCTCACAAACGAGTTGAGCTTATCCCAACCCACATCACCGCCGTTTTGGCCCGAGCTGTCCTTGGAATAGGTCTTGGCAGCCTCGGCGAAATCAAGCGTTCCGGCGTTAATCTGGTCGAGCACGCTCTGCGCCGTTTCCGTGTCGTCGGCGTCGAAGAGGATATGGGAGGAACGCTTCGCGCCGTCGAAGCTGGAAACGTAAGTCTGGGCATAGGAGAGAACGTCCTCGTCGGACGGATCGTCGCCCTCGAAGGACTTCATGAGGCCCTGCTGCAGAAGAGAGGTCTTGATGTTGCTTTTGTACTCGTCCTCGGTCATTCCGACCGCCTGGAGCGCCTCATTCCACTTGTCGTCGCTCGCGTAGTTCTGTTTCATCTGGTCGACGTAGGACTGCACCTCGTCATCGCTCACCGTGACGCCCTTTTCCTCGGCGCCCTGGATGATCAGCTGCTTGGTCACAAGGGAATCGATGACCTCCTCGCGCACCTTCTCGGGGGTGTAGTCGTATTTGACCATCCACTCGCCCCACGCGTCCTCGTCGGTCAAAGACATCTGGGAGCGGATGCTTTCGACGGAGGCCGTAACCTCTTCCTCTTGGATTTCGGCACCGTTGACGGTCGCCGCCACGCCTCCAACACCCTTCGATCCCGACGTGGAATTGCCCGAACACGCCGTGATGCTGACCACGCACAAGGCGGACAGGCTCACCGCGCAAACGGCCTTAGCGATTGTAGAAGCTTTCATGAAACCCTTCCCTTTACATGAAAACGTGCGGCAGCGGCGATGCAAAGTCGCACATGAGACGTCGATTCCGCACGAGACGTAATGCCGCGGAGTATTTTCGCATAGGAATATTTGGAAACATAAGGTCGCACAATTTGCCCACTTATGTTTCACAGAACACCATGCGGGACGTGAAGCGCTACGCCTCGGCCATGGCCGCCTTGAAGTCGATGATTTTCTGGCGGCAGCCATCGCAATTGGTGCCGAGCATCTGCACGGCGAGGATGGCGGCGTTCTTTGCGCCGTTGATGGCGACGCAGGCAACCGGCACGCCGGAGGGCATCTGCACCATGGAGAGAAGGGAGTCGAGACCGCCCAGATCGCTCGTCTTCATGGGCACGGCGATGACGGGGTCGGGCGTGTAAGCTGCAACGACTCCGCCGAGATGAGCGGCCTTGCCCGCCGCCGCGATGATCACCTTGATGCCGCGCTCATGCGCTGTGGACGCCCATTCGTGCACTTCAAGCGGCTTGCGATGAGCGCTTGCCACCTTCACCTCGTAGGAGATGCCGAACTCGTCGAGCTGCTGCATGCACGGCTCCATCGCCGGCATGTCGGATTTGCTGCCCATGATAATGCCCACAACGGGCTTTTCGTCTGCCATGACAAGACCTTTCACGCGATCGCTTATTTGCCTTCTCAGTATACGCGTGACGCGCAGCCGATCGCCAAGGCCGAAACGATAACGCGGAGTCTGCGCAAAGCTAGCTCGCGGCCGCGCGCATCAAGCGGGCTATGGCCTCATAGCCGGAGCGCCCGCGCACGAACTCCTCCGTCAAATCGAGCAGGGGAATGTCCTCGGGAACGACGATCGAGGGATTCTGCTTTAGGATTTCGACACGCGGGACATGGCAGTTGAACAGGCGGCATACCTGCGGGCGCGCCTCCCAGATCATGCAGCCGCCTTCGGGGGACTGCAACGGGCAGCGCTCGCCTTTGCGGTCGATCGGGCGCACACGCTTGCGCTCGATGCACTCGTGCATGGCATCAAGCTCTTCGGGCGTGATGGCCAGCACATTCAGCCCGCAGCACTGCCCACAGCAAGTGCAATCGGGATAGCTGTTGTCGCCGTCGAAGCGCAACGGCTCGTCGTTCGGGGTAATCTTCATAGCTTGCTTTCGGATGAAACTCGTTGATGGAACTCGTCTTTTCTCTGATGATACCGCTCATTGCACCGTGCAAGCATTTCATTTGCGAAGCATCGACAAACGGCTTGTAAGCGAAGGGAAGCGTTTCCCGCCAAGAGCCGCGAAGTCGCAAGAAGCACAAGGGGAGGGGAAAGGGCGTCCCAAGGGCAAAAGTAAAGCGCGACCCGCCTCTTCAGCGCGCGAAACACGCAGAATATGGAGCCTTCCGAAAAACCTTCTACCCCTTCCGCGAGATAGGAGGCACCGTAGGATCGGCGTTGGTGGGGTCGCTCTTCACGTCGAATTTGGCCTCGCAGCTGACCGCCAACCTCGCGCAGGTGGGCGGCGTGGAAGCCCTGGGCGTGGACGCCAACGCGCTCATGCCCAACATGGTCTTGCGGCCGCCACGCCTTCGATAGGGCCGCCGCTCGTCAGCACAACGGCATCGATTGTTTTCATGGCCTCTCCCAGCAAAGGCTTGAACATCTCGTAGCACGTGCGCCTCATGACGGCGCATCCGTCCTGAGCGACATGGCTCACCGCAGCCCCCGAAAGCTCCGAAGGCATGTCTGCTGCACTGGTCTTCCCAGCCAGCAGAACCTGTCCATTAGCACCCAGATTAACCGTGAGCCTCACCTTCGTGCTTATGCCTCCTTACTCGAAGTTCGTAAAGTTACCAATATCAGTTCGTTCCGCTATTGTGCCAATGCAGCTTGTCCACCCTCGCATGCAGGCTGCCGCGAAGACCCGGAACCCCTTGCGCCGGATCGAGCATCCAGTCCGCATCCGGGAACAGCATGCCGTCGTTGTACAGGCTCGCGCCCGACAAGCCGCCACCAAGGCCACCTTGCACCTCCGGTTTCCACCAGCCGTGCGGCACGCGGAGGCTTCCGGCCGGTTGCGCGTCATCGATATGGCATTGCAGCTGCACCTCGCCGTAGGCTGTGGACACGCGGCACCATTCGCCCTCCGCCACCCCTTCCAGCTCCGCATCTGCAGGGTTGATGTAGAACTGCGGCTCGGGAGCGCACTTGCGAAGTGACGGGATCTGGCGCAGGTTCGTGTTGTAGTTCGCGCGCTCGCGGTACCCAGCGAACACGTCATAAGGATAGACGGGCCTGCCACCTTCGTCGCGCCCGGCAGCCTCGGCACCCGGGTCTTTCGGCTCGACGTAGTCGGGAAGCGGGTCGAAGCCGAGCGCCTCGAGCACCGAGCTCTTGAGCTCTACCTTGCCCGACGGCGTAAGCCATGTGCCTGGCGCCGCAGGCTTTCCCAGCACCGTCACGCGCTCCGCCGCCTCTTCGAACGTGAGCCCCGAGGGCGCAAGCCGCCACCCGTGAAGCTCGCGCTCGTCCTCCCACGGGAAGGCATCGCCTATCCCCAGGCGGCAGGCCAGCTGCTTCATTACCCAGTACCAGTTCTTGCACTTGCCAACAGGTTCGAAGAAGGCGCGCCCGACATTGAGCGCAGGGCCGGCGTCGAAGGGTCCTGAGAGCACGTCGCGCTCGGCCCACATGTCTCCCGGCAGCACGTAGTCGGAAAGCTGCGCCGTGGGCGTCATCCAGTTCTCGAACGTGACCACGAGGTCGCAGTTGAGGAACGCATCCTCTATGCCAACCTGCCCCGCATAGCTCATCACCGTGTTATTGCCTGCAGAGAAGAAGGCCTTTACGGGGTAAGGACCTTCTCCGCGCATCGCCGCCCACATGTCGGCGGGGTCAGCTGCGCACGACTCGCCTATGATGTCCGGCTCGTAGTCGAGGCCGGCGCGCTCGCACGCCTCTTTGTACAGGTCCGACGTGCGGAACGTGAGCAGCGGGCGAGTGTCGCGTCCGAGCTGCTTCTCGCGCTGGCTTGGCGTGAGCACGCCGAATTCGGACACCTTGGCATTGGGGATGAAGCCTGTCATAGGTCCGAACACCATCTCCGATTTCCCAAGCGCGCCCGTCACAGCACGCAGGATGCATTGTGCATGGAGAAGCGACGTTGAGTTCACCTGCATGTCGCCCACGACACCCCAGGGAATCACCGGCGCACTTGCGTTGCCGATTACGCGCGCCGTCTCGATAATCTGCTCGGCGGGGATGCCGCACACCTCCGATGCACGCTCGGGCGTCCATGCGGATGCACGCTCGGCAAGCTCTTCGAAGCCGACGCACTGGCTCTCCACGAATTCCTTGTCGTAGAGCCCTTCTGCGATGATGACGTTCAGCCACGCCAAAACGAGCGCGGCATCGGTGCCGTAGCGTATGCGCAGGTGATGCTGCGCCAGCTTGGCCGTCTCGGTCTCGCGCGGGTCGACCTCTATGAGGACGGCGCCCCGCTCGAGCGCGCGCTTGAGGTTGATGTACTCGCCCGGCCAGCGCTCCCCGTCGCGGTCCTGTCCGAAATAGATCACGCAGTCGGCAATGCTCCAGTTTGCAAACGCCATCCAGCCATAGGTCAGGCGGTGCACCTGCGCGGTGTTCCCCATGCAAAGCTGCACCGGAGCCGTGTAGTTCACGGCGCCTAGGTGGTTCATGAAGCGCCGCCCGATGCCTCCGAGCCCTATGTTGAGAGGCATCTCCGCCATGGCGAACGACTCCGGACCGTACTCGTCGATGACGACCTTCAGCTTGTCGGCTATCTCGTCGAGTGCCACACCCCACGAGACTTCCTCCCATTTCCCGCTTCCGCGCTCGCCCACGCGCCGCAGAGGCTTCGTCAGGCGGTCGGGGTGAAGCCGGTACTCGTCAATCATGTTCGCCTTGCGGCATATCGCCGGGAAGTCGGGGTTAGCCGGACGCACTTTCATCTTCCCGTCGTCATGAATCTCTGCCGTGACCTGGCATCCCCCGTCGCAGAAGATGCATGTGGTCGTTCTCGCCTCCATAGCCTTCTCCCTCCAGACCTCTCGAAAAGTGCAATGCTCAAACTTGGCAGTTGCAAAACAGAGTTCACTCTATTATAACTAGAGCATACTCTGTTTTATGATATTCGTCAATGTGACATATTCAGCCCAGAGAGGAAGACGGACATGAGCTCAAAGGGAGACGCGACGAAGAAGCGCATCTGCGAAGCGGCGGTGAGGATCATCAACCGCGATGGCTACGACGCGGCCACGGTGGAGCGAATCTGCGAGGAGGCTGAGGTGTCCAACGGGGCCTTCTTCCACCACTTCAAGACGAAAGACGACGTGCTGGTGCAGTACGTCTGCAACGAAAGCGACGAACTGCGCACCTACTACGCCTCGCTCGATGACGCATCCGGCATCGAAGCGTTCCGCGATGTGGTCGCCTGGCAGGCGAACTACTACAAGAAGAAGGGCGAGGAGTTCGTATCGCATCTGTTCTCCCAGCTGGCGCTTTCAAAACGCGGGATGGACATTGGATACTCGCTCGTGGACGTGCTGACATTCTGCATCGAGCGCGCACAGGCTGAGGGCAATATCGGCAAGCATGTGGATGCACGGCTTGCCGCCGAGGTACATATGAACGACATGATGGGATACGCGATGTTCGTACCTTGGAATGCCGGGCGCGGGATAGTGACAGAGCTTGAGGCGCGTGCCGACGGTTTCTTGGAAATGATAGGCACTAGTAAGTAACGATAGCTTGCAACAACGGCTGTCAAACAAAGTTGGAAGGAGAAAGGCATGCAGACATTCGATCTGACGTTCCCGGGCAGGATGCATTTCGGAGAGGGGGCGTTCGAGAAGGCGCTTCCGAAGGAACTTGCCATAGCCGGGAACACCGTGATGCTGGCATACGGAGGCAAGTCGGCCAAGGAAAGCGGCGCCTATGACGCTGCGCGCCGCATGCTCGAGGCAAGCGGCAAGCGCGTGGTCGATTTTTCCGGGATAAGCCCGAACCCGACTTACGCAAAGGTGCAGGAGGGTGCGGCGCTTGCAAAGGCCGAAGGGGTTGACTTCATACTGGCCTTGGGCGGCGGCTCTGTCGTGGACTGCTGCAAGATAGCTGCGGTTCAGGCGATGCTCGACGAGGACATATGGGACTACGAGCGAAAGCAGCGCAAGTTCCCGATGAGCTCGCTTCCCGTCGGCGCGGTCATCACCGCATCGGGCACCGGCACAGAGCAGAACATTCTCGCCGTCATCACCAACGATGACGAGGACGTGAAGGACACGATGATCGGCAAGCATCCCGTCTTTTCCATCCTCGACCCGCTGCTCACGCTCACCGTGCCGCGCATGCAGGTGTTCTCAGGCGCATACGACACATTCTCACACGCGATGGAGACGTATTTCGGAAAGTCCGACGAAAACAACCCGACCGACTACATCGCGCTTTCCATCATGCGCGCGACGGTGGACAACGTCCGACGCCTCTTGGCCGACTTCGATGACATCAAGGCGCGTGGGAACCTGATGTTCACTTCTGCGATGGCAATAAATGGACTCCTCTCTGCGGGTCGCGCCATAGACTTCCAGGCGCACATGATCGAGCACCAGCTCGGCGCCTTCACAGACTGTAACCACGGACAAGGTCTTGCCGTCATACAGCCCGCCTACTATCGCATGGCCGCGAAGGCCGCACCGGAAAAGTTCGCAAAGCTCGGAAGAGTGGTGTTCGACGTTCGAGCAGACGACGATGCGAAGGCGGCAGAGGAGGCGGTAGATGCGCTCGCCAGCTACATCCGCGACTGCGGCCTTCCGTCAAGGCTCTCCGAGTTGGGGTCGAGCATCGAGATTACCCCAGATGTGCTGAAGCGCGTTGCCGATACCACCATCCTCGTGCCCACAGGTCCCATACAGCTTGACCGCAACCAGGTGTACGAGATATTGGAAGAGTGCATGTAGCTAATTGATTCCGATGTAGGGAGTAGCCTGGGACTCTGTCTGCTCCCTACAAACATCTGAATAGGGACATATGCACAGAGTTAGCATTCCCTCGTATGCCATATCTATAGGCATACATTTGTAGCGATATCGGCCTTCACCCGCAAATGTCTACTCGCGTCGCGGGATAACTCCTCGGGAAGCCCTACGGCGCTCATCCCGAGAATGCCCAAGACGTCGCTCGACCACTTCTCCCAGTCGGCTCGGTGCAGCCCATAGATGACGCCCGCAATCTTGGCTCCAGCTTCGTCTTTTGTCTCTGTCATGGTAACTGCATTAAGCGTTATTCTGTCGCATTTATAATCGTCCAAAGGATGCTTATCTGTAAGCCTCGCTGGCAACAATGATGTTTCAAGCGCAATCCTTCGCAGATGAATAAAAACTATAGTCGAATTCGGTGCCGGAGCGCTCTGTTTAATTTAGAAGTAGATCGCCAAGTCATTTCTGCGAACATCAAAAGAACCACGAGATGCTGATGCTCAAAGAGCGCGTACAGTGACGAAATACCCGTAACAGCGGCAAGATGATCCAGGATTATCGCCGCATCCCCCCGTTGGCTAAATTCTCCCGACGCTAACAGCGAAGTGGATTTGGCGGGCGCAACCCTATTTGCTCAGCGCTTCCTTAGCTTTAGCGCTACATTAAGGTAATGTTGATATCCTCGTCAACGAGTATGCTTCTGCCCTCTATAACCTTCGGCGCACACGCCTCGCCCATGTTCACGCAGGCGTAGGTCGCGTATTCGCTCTTGCCCACGGCATTCCAGAACGGGTACTTGATGATGACGGGCGTGTTACCTCCCACGCCGAGCTCAAGGTAGAGCACGCGCATGCCCTCGTGGCGGCGGCAGAACTCGGAGTAGCGCTCTGCTGCTGCATGCCAGCCTGCGTCCTCCACGAAGCGGTTGTCAACGCGAAGGTTGGTCATCATGAGCGCGCCGCAGTTGGGGCATTTGGGGACAAGCTCGCTCGGTACGCGCATGTCGCGCTGGCGCTCGACCATCGCATGCACCGCGTCCTTGTTGTCGTAGGTCTCCTGCGTGCATGCGCGGCTGCACTGGAAGAGGCCGTAGTCTCCCTGCGTGTAGAACAGGCGCTTCTTGTCGAACCCGGCCTTCTGGAATTGGTGGTCGACGTTCGTGGTGATGACGAAGTAGTCCTTATTCGTCACAAGATCGAGCAGCCGCTTGTAGGTGTCGTTCGGCGCCTCCACGTAGCGGTTCACGAGGATGTGGCGGCTCCACCACGCCCAGTAGGTCTCTCTGTCGGGGAAAGGAAAGAACCCGCCCGAGTACATGTCGGTGATGCCGAAGCGGTCGCGGAAGTCCGCGAAGTTGTCGTCGAAGCGCTTGCCGGAATAGATAAGGCCAGCGGCGGTGGAGAGCCCTGCGCCTGCGCCGATGATGACGGCATCGCAGGAGTCGAGCTCGGCGCGAATGGCTTGCGCAGCTTCCTCAATGCTCGCCGCGCGCCCGCGCGCCAGCGCCTCGCCACGTCCCGCGCAAACATAGCCGCCCCCTGAGAGCATGTTACTAGAAAAGAAGTTCACGGTAGATCCTCTCGTCCTCTTCGCCAAACACATCGAGCACAACGTGCGTGCGGCCTCGCCCTCGCCGAACCGTTCCTCGGCAAGATAGCCCACCACTTCCTTAAGATCATCCATATGCGACATCGTCTACTTCGATCCCAGCTTCTCGACTGCGCCGCTCGGACATGCCTCGAAGCACAGCCCGCAGTGCAGGCACGCGCTCTGCACTATGGCGTACGTGCCGCGGTCTGTGCGCGCTATGCAATTCTGCGGGCAGACGCCCGCGCACGCACCGCAGCCCGTGCAGGTCGCCTCGTCAATCCCGAAGCCCCCGAGCTGCGATGCATCCAAGGGCTCGCCGATTGCGAACGCCTTGCGGAGCAACGGCTTCTGCCCCAAATCGAAGTAGTCGCCCTCGCCGCGCTCGATGTAGAACACCTCGCACGCGTAGCGGGTGTCTCCCGGGTAGAGCTCGTCCATTCCCGGGTTCAGCTCGAACATCCAGTCCACGAGCCGCCTCTGCTCGGCGGCGTCTGTCGGGTGCACGACCGCACCCTTCAGGCGGCATGTTCGGAAGTCGGTCGTCTGCGCTACGATGGCGATGTGCCCCGTGCGCACGACCTCCGCGTAGAACGCCTTTCCGCGAGGGGCGAGGAAGTAGAGGCGGCCATCGCCCGCGTGCATGACGTCGATCACGCGCACCGACGGCAGGCCGCGCTCATCGACCGTGGCGAACGAGCAGTCGCGCACCTGCCGCATAAAGCGCAGGCAGTACCCCGCGTCTATCTCTTCGTATGTAGCGACAGGTATCTGCGCGCTCGCCGCAAGGCCATACGCCTCGCACCTCTCGTCTGCCATCCGACGCGTCTCCTTCAAATGCGGCGGCACCACCCATGGGCAGCGCCGCTGACCTCCATCTTTCAGCCTATCTTAGAACTTGCCGTTGTCGTTTGCCCACTCGGATGCTTCGGGGATGGTGGTCATGACGTCCCAGTGCTCGGCGATCTTGCCGTCCTCCACGCGCCACAGGTCGTAGTAGGCTGTGTGCGCGCCGCCGAAGGTGCCCTCGCTCACACCCAGCACGAAGTCGCCCTCGGCTAGCACCATGTGCGTCGTGTCGTAGATCATCTGGATGCCCTGCGCGGCCATTGCGTCGAGTGCGGCCCCCAGCCCCGAGAGTCCATCTGCGATGGCGGTGTTGTGCTGGATGTAGGCGTCGCCGTCGAAGTACTCGGGCGTCTTCTCGGGGTGCTTGCCCTGCATGACGTCAATGAGGAACGCCTCGACGAGCGCGCGGTTCGCCTCGGTCTTGTCCTTGCTTGTCGCCTCGGCGGGGCCGTCGGTCTGGGTGTGGCCGGAGGGGTTCGGGGCGGCGACATCGGCGAGGTTGTCCCAATGCTCGGCGATCTGCCCTTCAGCGTCGAAGCGGAAGATGTCGAAGGCCACCTGGTCGCCCGCGCCCGCGAAGTTGTAGAGGTTGTGCATGAACACCTTGTCGCCGTCCTCGAACGCGCGGACGGTCTCGACGGTCGTCTTCACGGGAGCGCCCGCCAGGTATTCGACCGACTCCACAAATGCATCGCGGCCCGTCCCGTATGCGAGGTTGTGCTGGATGTAGCTCTCGGCCAGCAGGCTCGCGGCCTTATCCGCATCACCTGTTGCGAACGTGTTGATGAGTTCCTTTGCCTTCTCGATCTTCGACATCTTCCATATCCTTTCGTCGTGCGCCGCCTTTAGCGCGGTTGCCTTTTGACGCATTCGATACTAGAATCAACGGTGTTGATATGGAAGTAGGCACTTTGAAGTGCTGTAGGTACTCTAAAGTAACTATTGACTCTGAACTGGGAAAGTTATGAAAGATAAAGTTTCAGAAGTGTTCACCGAATACCAGGCAATCGAGCCGCCACGGCGATCCGAACTTCCCGCGTGCCCCGTGCAGACGTGCGTCCAGCTCGTCGGCAGCAAGTGGAAGCTGCTCATCATGCGCGATTTGTTGCTCAACGGGTCGATGCGCTTCAAGGAGCTCCAACGCTCAATAGGGGATGTGTCCCAAAAGGTGTTGACCTCCAACCTGCGCGAGATGGAATCTGACGGACTTGTCGTGCGGCGCGTCTACCCGGAGGTGCCTCCGCGCGTGGAGTATTCGCTGACCGGCATCGGCGAATCCCTGCGCCCCATCATGGATGCCATGTGGGCATGGGGCGAGAGCTACCAGGCACTGGCGGTTTAGTCATCCCTTCGCAACTCAAAATAGCCCCGACTGATAACGATGCTGCCATTTTGACCTCTACAAGGCACCAAAGGCGCTCACTGAAATAGATGCTTGGTATGTTCTTCCTCAATCGTTGCCGCTATGTGCGAAACGTATGGCAAATCTTCGACTGCGCCTAATCACCAGCGGGCGGGATAGTTTTCAAGTTTGCGATTCGTCAGATCTCATCGTTGAGGCAATGCTAGAGACAAACCATCATGGGCGGCAGCCAGCCGCCGCTGGTTGATTTTCATCTCTAGCCGGACACTTGCGGCATAAATAGAGTTTTCGCAGTTAGCAGGACGGGCGCGTGAGCGCCCGTCCTGTGTTTTCCCAGGTCGATATGGCCCGGTCTGCGGCAAATCGGGGCGTTCGGTTGAGT
>NZ_DBFSAP010000043.1:0-39540 GCF_048412355.1 Ellagibacter sp. | reverse complement strand
AAACTGCAAAGACGAGCGTCGGAAAGACACGCCGAAGTCGCCGCAGCGTGAGTTGATATAGAGGAAAGGGCCTGACTTCAGCGAAATGCTGGGGCCAGGCCCGATTTTGCCTATTGACAATGTCCTGCTCATATTAAAAAGGGGCGGACGGAGACTGCACTCTCGAAAGACGCATCACTCTGTTTTCAAGACGAGTGGGGCAGGCGGGGCATCCCAGGCAGTATCCCGGAAAACGTCCCGAGCAGCATCCCGAATGACGCATCGTTCCGCTTTCCGAAAATAAGAGCGACCGACGGTTTCAACCGATGGCCCTTTGGCCTACCTTCCAGGGCGATGTGTATGCCGCCCGCGACCACCCCGTTTATTCGACGGTGCCGTACTTCTGTCCCCAGGCATGCCCTCCGACAGCGGAGTTCAACTGATCGCACAAACGGCGGCGCGTGAAGGTGCTCGGAGGCAGCAGGTTCACGATTTCGCGCAGGTCATCGGGTAGATCGACCGCCTCGGCCGCCATAATCACATCGAGCCTGCGCACCTTGCGCGCGCCGGGGATGCCGGCCATATCGGCGATGCGCTCCTCTTCCGTCAAATCCGTAAACAGGGAGTCAACCACCTGCTGCAATGCACCGTAATAGGGGCTCTTCTCTCGAGAGGACATAACGCCTACGCCTCCCCGCCTTCGCTGAATGCCGCGGCGACTTTCTCGCGCAGCGCATCTGCGAGCGCGCTCATCTGCTCGTCGGTTGCAGATGCCACCTGGGGCTCCCCTTCGCTTCGCACATCGTCACTTGAAGAAGGCTCCTCGACGGCTGGGGACGCATCCGCCGCGCGGCACGCCGCGACATCAAGCCCCGACGTCGTAGCGGCGAGCGCGCCTGTGTAGGCGGGGGTTGCGGCGCCGGTCGCGCGCAAGAACTGAACGCCCGAGGCTCGCAGGCGCACGGCGGCATCGACGACGGCGTCAGGGCAGTAGTACGGGTTCGCATCCGTGGGGCCGCCTTGCTTCGGCTTGTGCTCAACAACCGCCAGCTGTGCGAGAATTGGCAGGTCACAGGCTACTTCGGCACGCTTCGCAAGTGCGCATGCGCCCTCGATTCCGCACGCCGCGGAAAAGCCCGCCACCGAAGCGCCATATTCGCCCATGATTGCACACGCTTCTTCGAGGGTTCCTCGCCCACTCGCAAGCGTGCCGTCCGCAAGCACATCGACCGACGCGAACGCGAGCATGTCGCTCACCTGACGCACGCCCATGAGCGCGCACAAGAGGTCGCTTGCCGTAGTGAACCCGTTCAAGAAGAAGGCGTCGAATTGCTCGCCTTCGAACAGGCGCGCGGCACGGGCGTACTGATCGCGGTTCTCGTTGAGCGACGCTTTGCTCGATGCGTCGAGGGGCAAGCCACACGGCCCGATCTCCACAAGAACATGCTGCGGTTTCAGTGGCCGTAACACCTCGAGTGAGGCGCGAGCCACGTCATGGGCGCGATCCTCCATTCCAACCTGCGCCATTCGAGCAGGCGTAATTCCCGCGGTGCTCGTCACAAGACATTGGGCCCCGGCCATGGACTCCAACCGCATCGCTTCCTGAATCGAATCGGGCTCGAGGACGGTCATCAGCTCGAGGTCGCGATCGACGTCGACGCCCTGGCGCGCAAGCGCAGCGGAAACAGGGGCGGAAACGACGAGCATATCTTTGTCGAAGCGAAGGGCAATGTCGGGCATGAGGCATCCTTTCTCGTTTTCCCCATCATAGCGTATGCGCGCAGAAGGGCGAGTCTCGAGGGCTCCGTGCCTCACATCTCACATAGCGCGAGGACCAGCAAGATGAAGCGACCCGAAAGCAAGCGCGCTAGAATGGCGACCCCGAGAAAGCTCGTCGGGACCGCACTCGTTCTATTCCTCATTCCGTATAATGGATTCATGCTATTATTCTCACCGAGGGGCGAGCGGCACGCTTTTCGGGGTGAGCGGAAACGTTACCGCACTTCACCGCCCATATCGCGCCGTTCCGCCCCGGAGCGCGTTTTTTCCGGCATCCCTTCATATAATGACGTCAGCAGCTAAGAAGGCTCCCCTCCTTCCTCACTGCACTGCTTTCATACCCCTAGAAAAGCAGAAGCGACGCATCTATAAGCGTCGCAAATCCCCTCCTTGGGCCCAGCGGGAGCTCCCCTCTCCCCTGGGCCAATTCTTTCTCCAAGATGGAGCCTGGCGAGCCATTATCTTCAAGCTGGCTCACCAGGCACCATCGAACCTCCCACTTTGCAAACAAGCGAAGGCCCGCCGTAGAATGCGAAGGCCTTGCGCGGGTGCGCGTTTCTCGGCACCCACAATGGCCCCAGGGACATGAATGCGAAGGCCTTGCGCGGGATGCGCAGCTTAATGCGAGCTTCGGCCGACTTTCTGGTAGAATCGGCACTGCCGCATTATGCGCCCCTGTAGCTCAGCGGATAGAGCGTCGGTTTCCTAAACCGTGCGTCGGAGGTTCGAGTCCTCTCAGGGGCGCCAGATTTTCCCAGTTCATCGACTGCTTTGGCGGTTTTTCCTTCTTCTTCCATGCCCATTTGCGGACTTTGGTCACAATATGGTCACAACGGGGCACCCTAAGCCGTCCTGGCGACCTTCTCGGGATGTTCCATGATGGCAGCCAGCAGGTCCGCCGCCTGCCTGTCGTTTCCCGGCATGGCGCGGGCGTACCAGTTGAGCGTTATGCTGGCGTCGGCGTGCGCAAGGCGTGCCTGGACGGTCTTCACGTCCACTCCGCTACCGAGCAAGAGGTTCAGGTCCTTTCGGCAGGGATTGCGGGCGAGGGAAAGCTCCCTGTTGAAGAGGGCCGACGGCCCGCGACCTTGCGCAGCTGAGGCGCGGCGTGTATCATACGGGGTGCGGTGCCCCGGCCTATCGGGCAGCATCGTACTTGAGATTACCCGGCTAGCTTCGCACGGCGCGCCGGGTTTTTCTTTTGCCTAAATGCAGTTCACTTGTTGTTGCGGGATAGCCCGATGATTTCCACCACCACCGCGATTATGGCGCATACGGCCAGAACAGTTTGAGAGTCCATCATGGCAACCACCTCCGTTCAAGGGGATAGGCTGCCCGACAAGTGAAGCACCGCGAGGGGCATTATACGCGAAGGCCGCTCCGCAGAAGGGCGCGAGGGCATGGGAAGGCCCCGCCGAAGCGGGACCTTCCTTTTTCTGTCGGTTGGTCATAGCTGTTTCCCCTTTCGGGTAGCCGCCGAAGCATGCCGATTTTTAGCCACAATATGGTCACAACGCGCAATATCGCTATGTATCGCACTGGTATTCAATCGCAGACGGGACGAGCATAACGATGCGTAGGAATACGCCGTTTTACCTCATTTTTCGGTTTCCTAAACCGTGCGTCGGAGGTTCGAGTCCTCTCAGGGGCGCCACTTTCTAGCCTGCGGTTTTCGGTTTTTAGCTTCCTAATGCCTACCTTTCGCATCAGTATTTTTTCAGTTCCCCAAAAAAGCACTTGCGCGTGGTGGAGCGATGTGCTTACAATGGCTCCACAATTTCAAAGCGTCACCCCTTATGACTCGCTCTGGATCCTTCGGGAAACAGGGCGCCGAAGGGGCCTCTGGAGAATCCCAGGCAAGCTGGGTGCCGAAGGGGCAAGGCGAAACACCTGGTCACAGGCTTTTCGTTGAAACTCTCAGGCAAAAGGACAGAGAAAAGCTTACTGCTTGTCGCATCTGCGTGTCGCATTTCGCTTTTCCCTTTCCTTTTGTTGCGCCCATACCGCTTGTCGCGCGCGTTAAAACTCGGAACGCGCGAGTCCTCCACGGCCTTTTCGAGGGCCGCTTGAAGTTGCGAAACGTAACGGATATCGAGGAGGAACAGTGGAAGACTTCTTCAGCGCGTTCAACAACGTGCTCAATGCCATCGACGACTTCATCTGGGGCGTGCCCTTGATGGTGCTCATCCTGTTCGGCGGCATTCTTCTGACCGTGCGCCTGCGCGGCCTGCAGTTCAGCAAGCTGCCGCGTGCCCTGCGCTACATGCTGAAAAACGAGAAAGGCGAGGACGCGACCGGCGAGGTGTCGTCGTTCGGCGCTCTGTGCACCGCGCTTTCCGCGACCATCGGCACCGGCAACATCGTCGGCGTGGCGACCGCAGTCGTCGCCGGCGGCCCAGGCGCCATGTTCTGGATGTGGGTTGCCGCCTTGTTCGGCATGGCGACCAAATACTCCGAGGGCCTGCTCGCGGTGAAGTTCCGCAGCATCGACAAGGACGGCCACGTGCTCGGCGGCCCGTTCTACTACATCGAGCGCGGCATGGGAAAGCGCCTGCCCCAGATTTCCTGGAAGTGGCTCGCGAAGATCTTCGCGTTCTTCGGCATGTGCGTCGGCCTGTTCGGCATTGGTACGTTTACTCAGGTCAACTCCATCAACTCCGCAATCACCGGCTTCTTTGACCCCAACAAGTCTGCAACCGTGAGCATCCTTGGCATGGACTACTCCATCGCCACCGTGATCGGGTCGCTTCTTGTCGCCATCGTTGTCGGCCTCGTCGTCATCGGCGGCCTGAAGCGCATCGCGAGCGTTTCCGAGAAGGTCATTCCCGTGATGGTCGTGATCTACGTGGCGTTCTCGCTCATCCTCATCGTGCTGAACATCACGGCGCTGCCCGACGCGCTCGTCACCATCGTCCAAAGCGCCTTCGGCCTGCGCGCTGCTGCAGGCGGTGCGCTCGGCGCAATCATCATCGCCATGCAGAAGGGCATCGCGCGCGGCATCTTCTCCAACGAGGCAGGCCTGGGCTCCGCGCCTATCGCCGCCGCGGCTGCACAGACGAAAGAGCCGGTGCGCCAGGGTCTCGTGTCGATGACCGGCACCTTCCTCGACACCATCATCGTGTGTTCCATGACCGGCCTCGCGCTTGTCATGACCGGCGCCTACCAGATTCCTGGGCTCGAAGGCGCTGCCGTCACCACCGCGGCCTTCCAGATGGGCCTGCCCTTCATTCCCGCTGAAGCCGTGTCGTTTGTCCTGATGGTGTGCCTGGCGCTCTTCGGCTTCACCACCATCCTCGGCTGGGACTACTACGGCGAGCGCTGCCTGGAGTACCTCTCCGGCGGTTCGAAGAAGGCCGTGAAGACGTACCGCTGGCTCTACATCCTCGCCGTGTTCATCGGCCCCTACATGACCGTTTCCGCCGTGTGGACCATCGCCGACATCTTCAACGCCTGCATGGCCATCCCGAACATGATCGCCCTGATCGTGCTGTCCGGCGTGGTCGTGAAGGAGACGAAGGACTACTTCAAGCGACTCGACGAGGCCGCAGGCGACGAGGACAACCTTGCGCCGCGCGACACCTCCGACGACTGGAAAGCCGAAGAGGCGACGGCGTAGAACGCACCTGGCGGGGCGCAACCGCCTGACGGGGCACGACCGCCCGACGCTTATCGTTTCCCTTGCCGCGAAGGCGGGTTGATTGGCCGATTAGGCTTGTCAACCCGCCTTCTCGCTTTCTATACTTGCGCGTGCATCGATAATCGGACGGCCCGCGACGTCGCGTCGTGCGGCTTGCGCATAGTAAGGCCCCGCCCCATGTCAGACAGCCCAGCACTGCCCGATAACCGCACCGACCGCTTGGGAACCGAGCGCATCGGAAAGCTGCTCCTCGAGTTCTCCATCCCTGCCATTGTGAGCATGGTGTTCAACACGCTCTACAACGTGGTCGATACGATCTTTTTGGGACAGGCGCTCCCCGACGGTTCGGGCGTGGCGGTGACAACTCTCGCCTTCCCCGTGATGACCCTTCTTATGGGCTTCTCGATGATTGCCGGTCAAGGCGGCAACGCTCTCGCGGCGATTCAGTTGGGAAAGGGAGAGAAAGACCAGGTTGAGCGCACGCTCGGGAACTCGGCCACGCTGCTTGCGGGCATCGCCGTCGTCATCGCGGTGGCGTCGGGCCTTCTGATCGACCCCATCCTCACGGGTATCGGCACGACCGATGAGCTTTGGGACCTCACGAAGACTTTCGTGCAAATCATCTGCTTCGGTTTCATCTTCCAATCGCTTGGCATGGGGCTCAACAACTTTCTGCGCACTGCGGGAAGGCCCAACCTCGCACTCGGCACCATGATCTTCGGCACGGTAATGTGCATCATCTTCAACTACCTGTTCGTCATCGTGCTGGGGTTCGGTGTCGCAGGCAGCGCATCGGCCACGATTCTCGGCCAGGCATGCGGCATGGTGCCCGTCGTTTGGCACTTCACCATGAGCAAAAACGCCGCCTTCAAGCTGCGCCTTCACTGCTGCGTGCCCGATGTGAAGCTCATGGGGAACATCCTCACGATGGGCATCGCGTCGTTTGTGATGCAGGTTGCCTCCATGCTCGTCGGCATCGTGCTGAACCACGTGGTGAGCTTGTACGGGTCGACCGACCCTATCGGCACCACGGCCGCACTCGCGGCGATCGGCGTGGCGCAAAAGGCGGCTATGTTCGCGTTCACCCCGCTCATTGGCCTGATCATGGGAGCGCAGCCCATCATCGGGTTCAACTACGGCGCGAAGCTGTGGCAGCGCGTGCTCGACACGCTGAAGTGGGCGAGCATCACCGGCGTATGCATCGGCGGAGCGTTCTTCCTGATTGCGGAGGCCATTCCCGCGCCGATCGTGGAGCTGTTCGGCGTTTCGGGCGACCTGGAGAATTTCGCCGTGTATGCACTGCGCGTGTACGTGATTTTCTTCGCACCCGTGGGATTCCAGATTGTGGGATCGAGCTACTTCCAGTCAAGCGGCCAGCCGATGAAGGCTGCGATTCTCGAGCTCACGCGCCAGGTGCTCTTCCTCATCCCTCTGTACCTGCTGCTGCCGCCCGTGCTGACAGCGCTCTTCGGCACGACGGGGCTTGAGGGCGTCATCATAAGCGCTCCGGTGTCCGACGCGCTTTCAGTATGCGTGACCAGCGTTTTCGTCGCGCGAGAAGTCCACAAGCTGCGCCGCCTGCGCGACAGCGGAGGGATTGCGTAAGGGATGCCGCACGCAAAAAAGCGCGGGGTGGACCCGCGCTTTTCCCAACTTACCAAGCGGCATGTTCGCCGTCGCACCTGCGACTTTTACGCCTCGGGGACGAGACCCTTCAGGGCGCTTGCCACCTTGCGCGCGGCAGCCGTGATAGTGAGGTCGTCAACGTTCACCGTGACCTCCGCATACTTCTCGTAAAGCGGCTTGCGCTCGTCGAAGAGCTCATGCAGGCTCATGCCGACGCCGTTCTTCGAAACCACGCCGCGCTCCTGCAAATCGGACAGACGGCTTTTCAGCTCATCGTAGGAAATCTGCAGGTAAACCACGTGACCGATCTCGGAAAGATGCTTCATAGCCTCATCGGAATAGACCGCAGAACCGCCCGTCGCAATGACCGAACGCTCGGCCTTCAAATCGGAGAGCACCTGGTTCTCAACGGCGATGAACCCTTCCGGGCCGCACGCGTCGAGCAGCTTTTGCAGCGTCTTGTCGCACTGATTCTGAATCACCAGGTCGGCGTCGATAAAGTCGTAACCGACAATCTTCGCGAGCACGATGCCCAAAGTTGACTTGCCGGCACCCGGCATGCCGATCAGGACGATGTTGTTTTTCTCCGACATGGCTTCTCCTTCAACGGTAATGTCTCGCTGATTACTATAGCAGCAAAGATCAGCACAAAGCCCACCACAAGGCGCAACGTCATCTGCTCGCCATACAACAGGATGGAAAACACCACGCCAAACACCGATTCCAGGCTCAAGAGCAGCGACGCCTGGGTGGGTGGCACATGCGCGAGCGACACGTTCTGGATGCCGAACGCAACGACAGACGCGAACACCGCGAGGAACAGCATCTGCCCGATGATTTCAGGGGTGAACGCCGCGATACCTGGGAAGGTTTCGGTCGCAGCGCCGAAGACGATTCCGAGCGCGCCTTCCGCGATGAACTGAAACACCGTCAAAACGAGCGCGTCGCATTTCTGCGCGAACTTCGAGACGGCGACGATGTGCGCCGCGAATGCGACCGCGCAGCCAAGCGTCATCGTCTCGCCGAAGCCGATGGAGAGCGTCTCACCTGACGAGCTCACCGACACAAGCCAAATGCCGCACACGGCCACGATCGCCGCAACGATATTGAACGCGGTCGGGCGCTTACGCGCGATGAGCCACCAGGCGAACGGCACAAGCACGCAATACGTCGCGGTCAGAAACGCGTTGATGCCCGGCGTGGTGTATTTGAGCCCCACCGTCTGCAGCCAGAAGGCGGTGAAATCGAGCACGCCGAGTATGAATCCGTAGGTCACGACCTTGCGCGAGCAGAACCGCATGACGCGCTTGCGCAGTATCACGAGCAGCAACGCGCCCGCAAAGAGAAAGCGCATGCCCAAAAGCCACGCCGGGGGCAGCACGGCCACGACGTCTTTCATGACGACGAAGCTGAAACCCCAGATAATCGTCGCGAGAACGATGAGGAGCTTATAGACCCAGGAAGGGATATTTGCCATGGATGATGTTCTTCTTCCTTCGATTTAAAGCCCAAGGGACGCCGCGCACGGGTGGTTGGCCCGCACGGCGCCTTAAGACCCGCTATTTCCTGCCGAATCCGCCGCCCGTCGCCTGGGCCTCCTCGCGCTTCGCGATTGCGGTGTGCGCCGCTTGAAGCGAGTCTTTCAAACACTCGTTGATCGCCGGGGCCGCAGCGAGGCGCCGCACGCGTGCCAACGCGGTTTGGGATTTCGTCTCGTACCACGTCTGCCAAACAGCCGGCTGGGGCGCGCCATGGAACGACACCGCCTCGTCGGCCACGCCGAACTCGTAGGCGAAGGGCAGAAGCTCTCCCCATTGCGACGGGAAAAGAGACACGGGCTCGTCGAGTTTCTCCAGGTCGCGCATCCAATTGCGAAGCCCCTTGCAGCGCGCAATCAGGTTGTTACCTTCTTCGGTGCGCCTTGGGAGGTAGTTCGCGACGAGCGTCGTCACCATGGCGGTCGGAAGCGCGAGCGCGGCGGGAATCGGGTTTATCGTGATGATCGCAATGGCGACTCCCGCGACAGCAGTCACGCCGGCCACGATGAGGAACACTTTTTGCGCGCGCTTGCCCGCAGCCTCGAAGAAATTGCGCTCCTCGCACGCCTTGCCAAGCGAGGCCTGCCATGCGCTCATCGACTCGATAAAGGTCTCGGGCTGATCGACTGCGCGCTGCTTCAGCTGGCTGAGCGAGCGGGAATCGCCAAGAGCACTGTGTCCCATGAGAATCTCCAGCGCGGAAGATTCAAGCGCGCTGAGGCTTCCCGTCGGCGCCCCGAAGGCAACCGAGAGATACCAGGTGGGAGCTGCGTCTTTGGAGGGATCGCTCGCCTCGATGCGCAGCACGCCCTTATGCGCAAGCCGCATCACCGTCGCCGTGAAGTCGCGCATGTCATCGTGGTTCCATCGCCAAAGACGCCCTGCCACCGCAGGCTCCAGGCCCTCCTCGGGAACCTCCCGATAGTACTTCCCCGAGAAATCAGACGGGTATTCCCTGCCCCAGCGGGCATAGGCGATCGCCGCCGCAGCCAGAATCGCCGCGCACGCGACAGCTATCAAGGCGAAGGTCGTGAAAAGGGCTTCCTGTTGGAAACTCCAGGAATCGGTCCACGCCTTCTCTTCGGCAATCGCATAATCGAGCCGCGCCGTCGCGCGATTCGCGAGCATCTTCTTGCCGTCGAGGTGCGTGAGCCACGATGCGGGGAACAACACGTGGGCTGTTGCGTACTGGCCAGGGTTCACCACGTCGTCGTGGAGCACGACCGTTCCCGCCGAATCAACCGAGACCGTACCGTTTTGGGGACCATGCCCCCACGCTCGCACCGTGTCGTTCGGGATGACAGTTTCTCCTTGAGCGACAGGAAGCGTGATTGTTGCCGTAACGTTTTCCGAAGCCACCGGCCAGTCAAGGGAAACGTAGGTCCAGTACGCCTCGGAGATATCCTTGTAGGCGAGAACTGCATTCGTGATGGAGTAGTCGAGTTCCACGATTACGCGGGAATCGGTCACCTGGGGGAAAGCATAGAGCGTGTTCTTCGCGTTGTCGTAAGCATATGTTGCCCCGCTGGAGGCGCCCCCGGCGAGCCATTTATCGGAAAACGAGGTGCCCGAAAGCGTCTTCCAGTCACCCTCGACGTTCCCGTCGGCGTCGGCTTGAGCGAGGCGCATACCGTTGATTTGCACGCTCGCCGTTTCGGCAAGGCTGGTGAACGACCAGCCGACATATGCCGAATCGCCCTGGAAATCGAGGACGCGGTACTCGATGACCCGGTACGATCCATCCGTTTCCACCTGCATGGTGATGTCGGTTTTCGGGCTCGAGTACGAACCGGCAGCGAATGCAGCGCGAGGCGATGCCGCCATCAAAGCGACGGCGAGCACGAGAAGGCAAGCCGCGAATACGGCGGCGAGGGAAACCGCTGGGCGCATCAGGGCGGCATCACGAATGATCGGGCGCTTCGCAGCGCACGAGCTGTTCGCATTCATCCGCATAAGGCGCAGGCAAGCCGTTCGCCGCGCATCCTTTCTGTTTCTCACCGCAGTGCTCCTTGCATCTTTTTCCCGTTCACGGTATCATAGCAAACCGCACCTATTATAAGTGGAGAAGTGACCGAGAGGCCGAAGGTGCTCGCCTGCTAAGTGAGTATGCCCCAAAAGGGCATCTAGGGTTCGAATCCCTACTTCTCCGCCACGATTTGCATAGCCCCCGCAACTGCGGGGGCTTTTTAGCTGGAAAGCGAATCAGCGAGAGAGAATTCACATAAGGAGAGCACGGAAAGCTTCGCGCGGAAAATGCAAGCGGGACAGCGCCCACGGACGACGCGAACAGCACGAGCGGTCTATTTCCGGAATCGCCACCACTTGAAGCCGGAGGCCTTCTCGGGCTTCTTACGGTAATTCGGGTTGTTCTTGATAAACGTGCGTCGGCATAAAAGCGTCACGGCAAGGCCGATGAGCGTCGTCGCCAGGAAGCTTGCTGTGAGCTCGAGAACGTCAATGTTCCCCTCTAACAGCGCATACAGCGACGCCAGCGCAAAAAACGCCGAGAGCGCGCTCATTAGGAACGTGAACAGCTTGATGAGAATCTCTTTCGCCTTCGTCGGGGAATACAAAAACATCGCGACCACATACACCACGCCCGCCACGAGCGCGAGCACGATGATCAGCGGAACGATTCGCGAAAGTCGGGCTAACAGGGGCATAGGTGCGCCTAACTCTGATCGGGCACAACGGCCGCCTTAAGCGAGCCGAACATGGTTGTTCTCGCCCACCAGCCGCGCGATTGCGCCGCCGCCGCAACCGAGCACGCCACGTTGAAATCGCGGCACACGGCGAAGGTCGTCGACCCGCTGCCGCAAAGAAGCGACGCCTCGACCCCCGCTTGGCGATGCAGCCAAGCGCGAACGTCGGCAAGCTCGGGAAGCACGCTTTCGGCTGCAGGCGACAAGTTGTTCACCAGGGGAACGTCGCACGCTGTCTGCGCCGCCTCGGCAGCGGCAGCCGCATCCTTGTCAATCTTTTGGGGATTCCCATCGAAGGTGCGGTACGCCTCGGCGGTCGACACGCCCGACTCAGGCTTGACCAGCACAAGCGGCTTTTTCATCACTTCGAGCTCATGGTCGAACAGCTCGCCCGTGCCGGTGAAGCACGCGCAACCTCCATGGAGGAAGAACGCCACGTCGCTGCCAAGCTCGTGCGCAGCCTCCTCGATCAGAGGGTCGTCCTCGGGGATGCCCCACAAGCGAGCTGCGCCGACAAGCGCCGCCGCCGCGTCGGAAGAACCGCCGCCCAAGCCGCCCTCGTGCGGGATGTTCTTCTCGATGCGAACGTTAATCGCGTCGTCGTAAGAGATATCGGCCTTACGTGCGAGCAGGTCAATCGCCTTGAACACGATGTTGTTGCGCACAGAAACGTTGAGGGGCGCCACTCCCCCGCGCGCATCGCAGCTGACCGAGATGAGAATATTATCCGCAGGGCCAGCGCTCGCCGTGTTCGTTGGCGCGCCTTCTTCGGCGGATTCAAGCGCCGCGCGCGCGGCAACGATGTCGGAACGCTTCATGTACAGAATATCGTGAAGCGCCACGGCATGAAGGACCGTCGACACGTCGTGGTATCCATTATCACGGCGATCGCCGATGCCCAGAAACAGGTTCACCTTCGCCGGAGCCACAAGCTTAAGACCCGCGCCCTCGATCTGCGCCGTGCGCGCAATGGAAATCATATCGACCGGAACCTCGAGCGAGGCACGCTGACGACTCATGCATTCTCCCTGCTCAGGGGCGAGCGTTTCACGTGAAACGTTCTCGGCGGAGGTCTCGGCGGGCATCTCGGCAGCTGAGCCACCCGCAACAGCCGCATCGGCGCGCACATCGGCGACCGCCACCCCAGTGCCGGTCCCCCCAGGCAAGCCGCCCTCAGTCACAGCAGCTTCTTCATTGCAAACGATTTCGTCAGTCATTTCTTCCTCTTGTTCGCGAAAAAATCCTTCAGGAGCGCCGAGCATTCGTCGGCAAGAACCCCAGGCGTCACCTCGAACGTGTGGTTCAAACGCTCGTCGGCATTGACCCGGTAGAGCGTTCCTACAGCCCCAGCCTTCGGGTCGGAAGCTCCGAAAACGCAGCGGGCAATGCGCGACTGGTGCATCAGCCCCGCGCACATGATGCAAGGCTCGAGCGTCACGTAAACCGTGCAGTCCGAAAGACGCCAAGCATCGAGCGCGCGCGCCGCTTCCTGCATGGCAAGAAACTCAGCGTGACCTGCGGGGTTCTTCGTCGTCTCCCGCAGGTTGCACGCTCGGGAAATCACACGCGGCTCAGCCAAGGGGCGCCTCGTCCCTCGGTCTATCGGCTCGTAGACCACCACGGCGCCGATAGGCACCTCGCCAAGCGATTCCGCACGTCGAGCCTCCGCGATGGCAAGCCTCATGTAATCTTCGTCGTTCATGCGCCCATTATAAGGCACAACAAGGCCCCGGCCAAAGGCGTTGCGCACGCGTTACAAGGAAAGGAAAGAACCTGCGCACTACCTTACAGTCGGGGCCAAAGGGTGCCCCGCGGCCACACGGGCCTCGATCGAGAGGCCCTACATCGCGTGATCAAATCGCGATGCTGGGGTGCTGCGGCCGCATCGGGGCTCATAGTCGATCAGTTACTGTCTCTTATCCCCCTTCTCTCTTTTGCGAAGCGCACCGAACGCCACAGCGCCGACAGCGCCCGCCGCGAGAATCGCCAGAGTCGCCGCACACGCGATGGGCATCGTCTCATCGCCCGTCTTCGCGAAGCGCACAGGCGGCTTGCCAGGCGTGCCCGGAGTCACCGCGGGAACAGGCTTCGTGTACGTGTTCTTGAACGTCGGGGGCGTTCCATTCGGCCAGGTCACATTCGCGACCAGGTTGCCCTTACCGTCATCTGTCACGACAACGGTCACCTTGTACGAGCGGTCATCGTAGGTGATACCGGTCTGCCCGTCGTTCATCTCGACCAACGTGAAGTCGTACGCTCCGACCTTGTCGAACTCAATCGCGGGGAACTCGATGCGGCCGTCAGCGGCGTTCTTCGCCTCGTACGTGCGACCGTCGGCACCCGTCAGCTTGAAGGTGAACTCGCCCGCCGCGAGCGTACGACCCTCGAGGGTCTTCGTCGCTCCGATGATCACCGTCGTGCCCTTGGCCTTATAGGCGTTCTTGAAGACCGCCCCATCGGCGCCATCGATGGCAAAGTCAACCCTCAGCTCGTTGTCGATCTCCACAATATCGGCCGTGACCTGGTACGTCGTCGCGTCATAGGTGACACCGGCAGCCGTGGTGCCCGCACCAATCTCGCGCATCGTGTAGATGTGCGTGCCCGCCTCGGTGAACTCGATGTCCGAGAACACCACGTTCCCGTCAGCATCGTTCGTGCCCGTGGAGACGACCTTGCCGTTCTCGAGCAGCTCGAAGGAGAACTCGCCCGCGACGAGCGCTCGACCCTCAAGGATCTTCTTCGCCACAGGAGCCGCGAAAATCGGGTCAGGATCGGGGATGATCGGCGGCGTGTAGGTGTACGTATTGGTGAAGGTGCGCAGCGGCGTGCCCTTCACGTAATCCTGCACGTTAGTCACATTCGCCGTGACGTTGCCAGCGTTGTCCCTGGTCACCGTAACCTCGAAGGCGAAAGCGGGGTTCGGGTCGTTCGTCACGTCAGCGTGTCCGCCCGCCTTCTCGGTGATGGTGTAGTGGAACACGAGCGTGTTGGCGTCAGCAGGCGGATTGTCGGTCGTCGGGCCATCGCCCGCAGGCTTTGCCGCAGGAGCCGCCGTGGCGTCAGCAGCAGGAGCAGCCCCTGCGTCGGCAGGTGCGCTTCCCTCGCCCTTGGCAGCATCGCCCGCATCGGCGCCCGAAGCGCCAGCCTCAGATGCCGCCGCAGCGTCTGCCGCAGAGACGTCGCTCGCTACCGCCTCGCCAGCTGCGCTCGCCTCGCTCGCGGCGGACTTAGCAGCAGGGGCGCTGTTGATCACGATAGGACCGTTGTCGAACAGGCTCGCATCAAACGTGATCACGCCGAAGTCGACCGACCCGTCGGCGCCGTTGTGCGCCGTCATCGCCGTCGGCATCGGAGCATTCGCCTCCGCAGCGGTCAGCTCGAAGGTGAACAGCCCCGTCATATCCGGCATTTCGACCGCGGAGTTGTTGACGAAACGCTTGAACGCGTTCACAGGAATCTGGTTGTCGTCGTACTCAAAACCGGCGACGTTCGTGAACTCGCGCGTGTTGGGCGTAGTCGTGAGCTGGGCGGTCGCCTCAAGCTTGCCCGCATGGACACCGTTTTGATCAACGTCGGTTACCGTTACCGTGAACTCGGCAACGTTGCTCGAGTACTGCACGCCGCCGATAATGTGCCCAGCGTTCGCCTCGGTCACGCGGTACTTATAGACACCGGCCTGGTTGAACGTGATGTCCCCGAACGAAATCGGGGCATGGCCCGTAGCAGGGTCGACCATATCGGCGCCGACCGTCACCATGGTATCGCCCGGCAGCGGAGCACCCATGGTCACCGGCTCGAGAAGGAAGCTGAACGCGTCATTGGCTTCCCAATCGCGCCCCTCGAGCACCTTGTACAACCCGAATCCCGCTTGGGTATCGAACACCGCGGGGTCAGCCGCATAGGCGTTCGTGAAAGAAACCTTGTTGCCAGCCACGCCATCGACCGTAGTCGTGATCACAAGCGCGCCCGCGTTGTCGGAAGCAACGCTGACCACAACGCTATGAATCGTCTTGTCGTACGTCATGCCAGGCGCCCCGATGGAAGGCACGTTCTCGTACACATCGAAGGTGAACGTCTTGCCCGCGTCGTCCTGCGTGAAGTGCAGGTCAGTGAGCAGGGTCGCCTCGTACGCAACGCCCGCGGCACGGGGCTCGGAATTCACGAACGTGCGCGTGCCGTCACCGCCGAGCAGCGCCGCAGCAGCGTCATTGGTGCCGGCGATGTGGAAGGTGAATTCGCCCTGGCCCATATCGCGGCCGTTGAGTGTCTTGCTCAGGACGAGCCCGGTGTAGTCGCCTTCCGCCGTATAGCGGTTGGTGAAGTCGAGCGAGTTCTCGACTGTCCGCGTTGCCGCAAGCACGCCGTTGTTGTCGGTCACCGTCACCACGATTGTGGCGGTATGGCGATCGAACGTCATGCCCTGGGTCCCATCATCGGGAATGCGCTGGCTGTTCCACGAGTTCTCGCGCACCATGAAGGTATACGTGCCTGGCTTGGTGAACGTTGCATCGCCGAAGGAGAAGTTGACCGCCTGGCCGTTCGTTCCTCGCAGCGCGACCGCATCGGTGCTCGTCAGACGAACAGCGCCGTTCGCGATGGCAGACTGCGTCGCGTCATCGGCGGGAAGCAGCACGAACCCGAAGGTCTCGTTCGGGAGCATGTCGCGACCGGTGAGCGTCTTGGCGCCCGCCGCGAAGTCCTCGGCGGGAACTCTCGCGGGCGTAGGCGTATAGGAATTACGGAAGGTTGCGAACGACTCGGCCTGAGAGCCTTGCGCCGCGTCGGCAAGCCGGTAGCTCGCCGTCCACACCACGACCCGCTCGTTGTCGACTACCTCGCTCGTAATGTCTACCCTGACGACCCACGTGGATTCATCGTAGATCATCCCGGTCTGCAGCTGGGACGCGTCAGCGTCGGCAACGTTGACCCAGTTGCCAGCACCATCCGGCACCAACTCGGTGATGCGATACTCAAACGACTCGCCGATCATATCGCCCGTGAAGACGATGTCCCCGAACGTCACGCTGCCGTCGGCGTTAACTTCGCCGATCGGGTTTGCGGGCATCGGGGCCCAATCCACGACTGGCTCGATGCGGAAGTTGAACATGCCGCGCGCAAGGGGATTCGCGCCCGAGTTGTCGGTGTATTCCTTCTTCACCGCGGGATTCCACTTCGCTTCCCTCGCGGCGAATTCGTTGGTGAACGTTGCGGCATCGACGCCGTCATCGGACTGGACGCTTGCGCCGTCGTCGTCGTTGATCTGCACCATGACGCTCGACACATTCAGTATGCCCTGATGGATGGCCTTGTCTCCCTGCTCCGCAAGCTGTTCGGTCACCGTGACGACCACGCGATAGCGCGCCTGCGACAAGGACATGCCAGCGCCGGCACCTACGGTCTGATCCTCACTGATTTCGTACACGTACGTACCGGACTTCGTGTAAGTGATGTTGCCGAACGTGCCAGCCGCATAACCGCCGTCAACCAGGTCCTGCTTGGTGAGGGTAAGCGCACCAACAGGTTCGCCATTCTCGTCAAGCGGCATCGGAGCGCTGTCGGTCACCGGGGTAAGGATGAAACGGAAGGCGTCGTTGTCGGTCCAGCTACGACCGGTCAGCACCTTCTTGACGGCAAGGGCATCGTCGTTATCGAGCGTGCCGCTCGGACGATACGTGTTGGTGAACTCAGCCTTCGCCTGCGCACCAGCAGCGATCGTTCCCGTCGCATCTTGCGGGTCGTTGTTTTCCGCAGGAGCTATCTGATCGAAACCCATCGTGGGCTGCTCGCTGACCAGATATTCCCAGCCTGCGCTCAAGCCGCGAATATAGAGCGTCTCGCCGTCCTTGAGCGAATGCGTCGCCTTTCCGTTGTTGTCGAACGTGATGGTGAACGCGTCGCCCACCGGCTCGTTATTCGCATCGCGGACCTCGGCGGGGAATTCCTGCCCCTCCGCCTTGTCAATCTCGATGGTGAAGGTGAACGTGTCGTTGCCGAACTCGGCGCGGTCGTAGCCCTCGGGGACGACCAGCGACTTGGAGATAGCCAGCGTGCCCGGCTTCTCAATGACAAGCTTTCCGTTATTGCCCAGATGGCAGGCGACATTACTGCCCGACCACACAGGATTGAGCACCGTCGCCGCCGTCGCCGTCGGATTGTCACCCTTGACCGTACGCAGCTCGTTGATGTAGGTAAAGCGCGGGGTGCCCGACTTGAATACCGCGTTGCCGGAAGCATCAGTGCCGATATAGCCAAGCCACGCCTCAGGAATGTTGCCCGAGAACTGGATGGCGCCAGACTGCAGCGTCGCCTTCCCGTTGTTGATCTCGTACCAGCTGCGCTTGTAGTAATAGGTGCCGTCTGCGCCCAATGCGCCCTTGGCCGGCACCGTGCACGCCTCATCCGTGTAAATCGGCGTTTCCTCAGTCATGTAGTAGTAGCTATTGGGCTTTGCGGGGGTTAACGTCGCCAGGACGTCGCCGTCTTCCCCACCGTTCCACTTGTTCGCGTAGAACGCCACTCCATCGCCGGTAGTGTTTGCCTCGATGTAGGCAGCAAGCGTCGCATCGGGGTTGGCCAGCGCGCTCTCCACGTCTTCCTTCACGCTCGACTCGAAGAACACGCGAATGGGGAACGTCATGTCGACATGGCCCGTACCAGCCGATTCGTCAACCTGGAAATGACGCAGCGGAATGAGCGATGCCGGAATCTTCACTTCGACGAGGTCGCCCGTCGCCAGATTATCCGACTTGGTCACCGTGATGACAATCGAGCTCAAATTGCCCGAAGGGTAAAGCACGTTGCCCGCTTCGCCTGAGAAGGTGTACGTGTCGACGTTTCCGCTCGTCTTTTTCACCGGATTTTGGAACAGTTGTTTCTCAAACACGATTGTCGTGAACGAATCGACCTTCATGTAGTCGCCGAGCTGGTCGGTGAAGGTGATGTATCCCGAAGTTGAGGGGTCATAGCCCTGCTGAACTTCGGTGGGAAGGCCCGTCGAGCTTGTGATCTCCTGGGAAATCTCGTCGAAGAGGGTCTTCAGGTCGGCCGCGTTCGAAGCCGCTTTGTAGAAATCGGAATCGGTCGCGCGGGCTCCGAAGCTCCAGACCCAATTGGAGATTACCCAGCCTTGGTCGGTGTAGCTAGCCGTAGCATAGTTGCTCGACACGGCGTGCATGAATTTGTTTTCGTTACTGGTGCCACTGTTCGTGGGGTCAACCGAGGGATTCGCGCCGCTGAAGATGCCGACGGAGTAAATGGTCGCTCCCGCGTCCTTCATCGACTTGGCGGCGGAGACGGCATCGCCCGCCACTCCGTCTTCGAAACCGCTGCTGCTCGTTGGCGAACCGTCGGTGAAGAACACCACAATCTTCTTGGCGTTCTCGCGACCCGACTTCTGGCCAGCCGCAAGCTCCAACCCATAGTCGGCCCGCGTCGAACCGGCGGGGCTGATGGCATTGACAGTCGACTTCAACTCGTCCGCCGACGAGCCGACGCACGAGGTCAGGTTCTTCATCACCTGGCTGAAGTTGTAGGTGTACCCGCCCTTGCGATAGGTACCGTTACCAACCTGATTGCTTTTATCCCCCGAGAACTTTACGAGCGAAACCTGATGCTGCTGGGCGGGGTCGCTTATGTTCGCGTTCTGCTTCGCGATCTCGTCGATGAACGAGTTCGCCGCAACCTTGAGCGCGTCGATCCTCTTCGTGCTGTCGCCATTGCCCATAGGATCGTCCATCGAGCCCGAAGCGTCGAGCACCAGCACGATATCGAGCGGCTGCGCGATCTTCGACTTCAAGTTCGATGTGGACGAAAGCGCCGAGAACGCCGTGAGGAAGTCCGCCTCGGGGCTCTTCGCGATCGTCATCGTCCCGTCCGCACCCGTCAGAACGATGTCCTCAGTCGACACCGTCTTATCAGTCCAGATGCGGCCGACGCTCTGGGTCGAGTAGTCCAGGCCCCAGTCCCTCCACGAGCTTGCCGTGTTGGGGTCGGCCACCGTGCCCTTATCACCTGCGGCATAGGGCATGGGGCTCACGCCCGACGCGCCCGATCCCGCAGAAGCGCCTTCATCGGCGAACGAAAGCGTCGGCATGCCGACAGTCAGCGCGAGAAGCGCTGAAAGTAAGATGTTACGAATCTTGGTGCGTTTCATGATGAAACCTCCGTCCCACTTGTCTCGGGGTCTTCATGTGCTCGATACTGTCTCGCGCCAGAAACGGCACCCTTCCTATTCCCGTCTCCATTCATTTCTCCTCTCCTCGTATACGCGCATCGACTTGCGCACTACTACCCTTCCATCATGAGGGGAAGCGAGCGAGAGGATAACGTTCGTAGATGCGCAAGGGGGGTTTCGTATATACGAAACCCCCCTTGTGAGTTTTACCCGTCTATTCGCATCGACGGTCCGCATTTTCGAAAAGGAATAGGACGCGAAGCATCCCAATTTGCGGCGATTTCGGCGACTCGGCCAAAATGTCCCCCTTGAAAGGGTCGTTCACGATATCGCAATCACCTACCCCATTTTCAACCTGTATAATGACGGTCAGAGGAAAACTGTTCAATCAAGAATCGGAAAAGACTTTTTATGAACGCCATTGCGAAAAATACCTTTGTCGCGATGGTTTCGCTCGCGCTCTTCTACTTCATTTTTCTCGAGAGCAATTCGTTTTACCTCTCGAGCATGTCATCTTTTTCGCTTGAGCCTGGGTTCGTTACAACAATTGTCCCGATAATGGGCCTCAATGCCTTGGGATTCCTCTGCTATCCGCTCTACAGCTTGAAGCTTTCTCGAAGAAAACGGCGGGGAGTGGCTCTCGTTTTCGCCATCCTCTGGGTTGCAAGCCTCATCGTTGCAGCGACGGTCTCCTCGCCTATCGCGATTGTCGGAGCTGGTTACCTCTCGTTTTTCATTATGGGCGTCCTCGGCGGCGGTGCTTATTTTGGCGTGGCGATGATGCTTGCGCGAAGCGATCGCCTGACCACGTGCGTCGCGCTCGCTCATGCCGCAGGGATTCTCCTTCATCTGATTTGCTTCCACATTCCACTGGGAAGAGCGGGCGACGCCGCCTTTTTAGGCCTTGGTATCATCGCCTTCTCGCTCGTGGCGCTCTTCGGCTGGCCGTCGCTTCAAGCCCCCCGCGAAGGAACAGTAGTCGACAGCGTGGGCAACCCGATATATCCGCGCAAAATTCTCGGCCTTCAGGGATTCGCCGCTTCGCCCAGCCTTCAAGAGCCACGGCGCTTCGCCATCCAACTTGTCGCGCTGACCATTCTGCTCGCGGTGCTGTTTAACGTCCTCAACAGCGTAACTTCACTCGGAACCCCCTGGGTCAACCAGTACGCCGAAGTCTGGCCGCGGCTTGTTGTTGCGATCTGCGGAGTCGCTGCAGGCGTCTTCTTCGATATTGATCGCCGTCACCATATGGGAACGGTGGTTCTTTGCGTCGCATTCCTCGCAATGGCCGCAGCGCTCGCCGCGGGATCGGGCTTGAATATCACCGTCTGCCGCGTTGTGTTCTACGCAGGATCGGGGATCTTCGCCGTTTTCTACTTGTCACTGTTCATCTGGCTCGCGGCCTATATGCGAGTTCCCCAACTGTGGGCAGGAATGGGGAAGGTTATCAGCAATGTTGTCGCGTTGGTCGTCACGATTCCTTCGGCCACCCTCGCGCAAACCAACGACATGACGCTCACCTCGCTCGCGTTCGTGATGTTCGCAGCCGTCCTCATCTTGATGACGCGCGCAGGAATGCTCGCCCCCGACTATGAAGCGCGCATCTCGTCGTACTCCAAAAAGTCAGCAGGCGCCGAAGAAACGCCCGATCATGAGAGCGCGGTTGATACCGACCAAGAACCCCCCGAGATGGCTCCTCCTCGAAGCCCCGAGGAGACTCTTGCGGCATTTTGCGAGTCGTATGGACTCACGAAGCGGGAAAGCGACGTTCTCGCTGCAGTGGTCTCGGATGAACGGCCGCTCAAGCACGTCGCAGCAGAGCTGGGCGTCGGGCTGCGAACCGTTCAACATCATCTCACTTCGCTGTACAAGAAGACGGGCACCCAAACGCGCACCGGCCTGACCGCGCGTTTCATCGAGGAGTCGCAAAACGGCGCGCAAGCAAGGGAGAACCGCGAGGATTAGCCCAGCGAGAAGGCAGAAAGCGCGAGCGCAGAAGATGCCAGCGGCGAATAAACTCGAGCAGCGAAGGCGCCAGCAACAAGTGGCGCGAACGGCGAAGACGAAAGCGGCGCCATCGCGGAAGCAATCCTTCATCAAAAAGGCCTGATGGCATTACCCATCAGGCCTTTCATCTTGCAATTAGTTGAATCCGAAGCGTGTTCGCATCCGTTGCGCGCTAGCCGATCTTGCAGACCCAGCCGTGCTTGTCCTCGAGGGCGCCGTCCTGGATGCCCGTGAGCGTTTCGCGGAGCTTCTTCATCACCGGGCCGATCTCGGTGCAACCAGCAGGGAAGACAACTTCCTGGTCGGCGCCGTTGACCTTGTTGTCAATCTGACCGACTGGGGAGATAACCGCCGCAGTGCCGCACAGGCCGCACTCAACGAACTCGCCACCAGCGACCTCTTCCCAGGTGACATAGCGCTCGTCGACCGTCATGCCCAAATCCTTCGCAACCTGAACAAGGCTGCGACGCGTGATGGAAGGCAGGATGGAATCGGTGTGGGACTTCGGCACCACGAGCGTGCCGTCCTCCTTCACGAACAGCACGTTTGCGCCGCCCGTTTCCTCAACGTAAGTGCGCGACTCGGAGTCGAGATAGAGGTTCTCGGCATAACCGCCGCGATGCGCCTCCATCGTCGGGCGCAGCGACATAGCGTAGTTCAAGCCCGCCTTGATGTTGCCCGTGCCATGCGGTGCGGCGCGGTCGTACTCGGAGACGCGCAGCTTGATCGGCTTCAAGCCGCCTTTGAAGTACGGGCCGACCGGCGTGACCAGGATGCGGAAGGTGTACTCGGGAGCGGGGGCAACGCCGATGACCTCGCCCGAACCGATCATGAACGGACGCACGTAGAGCGTAGCACCCGAACCAAACGGCGGCACCCAAGCAGCGTTCGCGCTCACAACGGCCTTCACGGCCTCGACGAACTTGTCCTTCGGGAAGCCGGGCATCTCGAGACGCTCGGCGGAGGCGAACATGCGCTCGGCGTTCATGTCGGGGCGGAAGCAGACGATCGAGCCATCCTCGGTGGTGTAGGCCTTCAGACCCTCGAAGACCTCCTGGCAATAGTGGAAAATGCCCGCACACTCGGAAAGGTGCAGGTCGTGATCGGTGGTCAGGCCGCCCTCATCCCATTCACCATCTTTCCAATGCGCTTCAAAGCTGTAGTCGGTCTTATGGTAGCCGAAATCGAGGCTGCCCCAGTCCAGGTCTTTTTTCTCGACGGTCATCGTTTGCTCCTCATAAATACTGGCGCGAATTCATATACGCATTTTGCACGATACAACGAACTTTAGCCGCGTAAAGCAAAATTTGCCGAATGGACATATTGAACCGCTATGAATAGGGAGCTTGCTCTTGGACGGGGGTTGGAACGAGCGCGACGGGCGCAAGACGAGGCACCGTCGGGGACCGCGCGCCCAAAGGAGACTTGGAGAATTCCGACAGATGACGCCGCGACAATCAAGCACCTGATATAACCTAACTTTTGCAGCCAAAGAGGGCTGTTCTCCTACGCTGAGCTGGGAGAACGGCCCTCTTTCTTGTGACTTTTTCCGGCGTGGTACGCCCTAGCTCCTCGGTTTCTTCACATCCGCCATTATCGAGCGGATCTGGGCGCGGGTGAGCACCTGGCGCGACAGGTCGATCCCGACGGCGTCGGCGAGCTCGTCGGTGAGGTCGGTGCGGTGGTCGAAGAGATAGAGGTTCTGCCGCATGTGGTGGCCCACCACCTGGGCGAGGTCGGCGGATATCTCCGAGGCGGAGTGCCTGCGCCCGGTGTCGAGCTGCATGAGCCGCATGACGAGCAGCGCCACGTAGCAGACGAGGAAGTGTGCGCGTATGTGGGACTCGGTGGAGCAGTAGACCGGGCGCGCGCCGAGGTCGCCCTTCATCACCCGGAAGGACTCCTCGATCCTCCAGAGCCCGCGGTAGGCGTCGATGACGTCGCGGTCGTCCATGTCCCGCTCGGAGGTGACGATGCAGCAGTAGCCGTCCATGGCCTCGTCGGCGGCGATCCCCTCCTCGTCGACGACCCGGCTGTGGTCGGCGGCCTCGCCGGTCTCGCGCACGACGGGCACGTCCCTCGCGTAGCGCACCGACGTCTTCGCCGCCGCCGACGACAGGTCGCCGCGGGCCACGGCGGCCCTGGACTTCTCGACGACCTTGGCGCGCTCGCGGCGGCTGCGCTCGAAGTAGTCTCGCGACCAGAAGGCCACTTCCTTCACCGGCACCGTGACCCTGCGCTTCTTCCCGTCCTCGCCCGCGACGTAGACCGCCTTCTCCGAGATGCGGCTCTTGATCTTGAAGGACCCGGAGGCGCTCTCCTCGTAGCCCGCGTCGTCGAGCACCCACGACTTGAGCCCCTTGGTCGCCTTGCGCACGGACTGCGAGAAGATGTAGCCGTTGCCGTCGAGCACGCACGCGGCGATGTTCGCGGAGGTGTTGAGGCCCTTGTCGGCCACGACCACCACCCGCTCGCCCCAGGGCAGGTCGCGCACGCCCGCCTTGGACATGGCCGGCAGCAGCGTGGTCATGTCGTTGCGGTTGCCGGGGAAGAGCTCGTAGCCCAGGGGCAGGCCGTCGGAGTCCAGGAACAGCCCCATCTGCACGATCGGGCTGGGCCTGTGCTCCTTGGAGACGCCGCGCATCCTGAAGCCGTCCTCCTCGTCGCACTCGAAGTAGTAGTTGGTGACGTCGTAGTACAGGCACGACGCGTCGCGCGGCCCGCGCGACTCCTCCAGCGACGCGTTCATCGAGCTCACGAGCGCGTCGGCGTTTTCGTCCAGGTAGGTCAGGCAGCGGTAGACGTCGTCGGCCGTGAAGCCGCACTTGCGGGGGAACCTCCCCCTGGCCTCCCAGGCGGCGCGCTTGGAGGAGGGGTGCGCTATGCGGTCCCACACGAGCAGCTCCAGGATCCGGCAGGGGTCGTAGGAGAAGCCGCGCGAGGTGCGCTTGCGCTCGAAGAACGACCACACGCCCAGGTCACGGTGGAGGTAGGCGGAGGGCACCGCGGCCCCGAGCTCGACGCGGCCCTCGGCGCGCTTGCCGATCCTCCTGACCGCCGAGAACTCCACGGTCACGGGCGCCTGCGCCCTGGCGGCCTCCTCGGTCATGCGCCTGCACTCCTCCTCGAAGTGGGCGACGGGGTCGTCGAACTCCGCCTCGAGGGCGTCGACGTAGCCGAGGCTCCTGACGGTCCTGGCCTTGTTCTTGCCGTCCTCGTCGCGGTAGCCCTGCACGATGGTTAGGTAAGTGCGCCCGTTGGGCTTCTTCGACTTCCTGAGGTACATATAGCCGTCCTGACCTGGGTTTACACGATGCCTGATTATACCATACCCAGCCAGACAACGGCGTATAAAGTCGTAAAAACTTGACAAAGAAAAAGCCCGTTGAACTGGGCGAACAATCTGGAATCTATTCAGTTATGCTGCAAAAGTCGGGAGGAGACTTGGAGAATTCCGACAGATGACGCCGCGACAATCAAGCACCTGATATAATCTGGTCTCACTGGAGGAATGGCCGAGTGGTTGAAGGCGGCAGTCTTGAAAACTGTTGAGCCGAAAGGTTCCGTGGGTTCGAATCCTACTTCCTCCGCCAGGTCAACACACGCCCGAGATTCTCGGGCGTTTTTCATGCCGTCAACGCAGATGGGCCCCGCTTGTCGCGAGGCCCATCCGTGAGGCTACATCTCAAAGGGAACGCCATCGCGTTCGCACTGCAGCTTCTTCTTGCGCATTTGGCAGATGGAAACAGCCTTGCCGTTGTAGATGTTCATCTGCTTGTAACCGCAGTTTCCATAGCCACTGCATGCGCGGCACTTCAGCTGATCGAGCGTGAACCCGTCGAGGTCCTCATCGGTCATAAGCCGCACATTGCCCTTCGGAAATTTCGGCGGCATGCGCACCTCCTCTCCCTCTTCCAACTCCTCCTGGTAAGGGCATTATAGCGCCCTTACCAACAAAAACTAGCGCTCGGAGATCGGCGTGTACGGACGGCTTCCGCTGCGCGTGCTCTTATATGCCGGGCGAATGATGCGTTTGCCCGCAACGATCTCCTCGAAACGATGTGCAGCCCAGCCCGCCATACGGGCGCAGGCGAACAGGGGCGTATACAAATCTTCGGGAATCCCCATCATTGAGTACACGAAGCCAGAATACATATCGATGTTCGCACACATGTCCTTCTTCGTGCCGCGCTCGCGCAGAATCACCTCGGGCGCCAGGCGCTCGATGCTCTCGAGGAGCCGGTATTCCGCCTCGAATTCCGTTCCCTCGGCGAGCTTCTTCGCATACTTCTTGCAAATCATGGCGCGCGGGTCGGAGAGTGTATACACCGCATGTCCCATGCCGTAGACCAGGCCCGACTTGTCGTAGGCCTGCTTGTTCACGATCTTCGCCAGATAGTCGGCAACTTCGTCGTCGTCTTCCCAATTCGACACATGCTGTTTGATGTCGGCCTGCATCGCCCTGACCTGGTGGTTCGCGCCGCCATGTTTCTTTCCCTTAAGAGAGCAGATGGCCGCCGCATACACCGAATACGGGTCCGTGTCGGCCGAGGACATGACGCGTGTGGTGAACGTGGAATTGTTGCCGCCGCCGTGCTCAGCATGCAGGCACAGCATGACGTCGAGCATGCGCGCCTCTTCCGGCGTGAACTCGCGATTGGGGCGAAGCATCGACAGGATGGTCTCGGCCGTCGACTGGCCAGGGATAAAGCGATGCATGATCATGGAGCCATTGTGGTAGCGCGCCTGCTGGGCGTAATAGGTAAGGACCATCATGCGCGGCACGCGCGACATGAGGGAAATCGCCGTGTTGATCTCGTGCTCGGGAGAGCGGTCTTCCGCATTGGGGTCGTAGGCATACAGAAGAAGGATCGAGCGAGCAAGCACGTTCATGATGTCGGGCGGGGTGTCCTTCAGGATCATCGACGCGGTGAAGCCGTCGGGCAGCTCGCGCTGCGCATCAATCGCGGCGATGAAGGTGTCAAGCTGGTCTCGCGTGGGCAGCTCGCCGAGAAGGAGCAGGTAGGCTACCTCTTCGAAGCTGAAGCGAGTCGTGGAGCTCTCCTCGCCGAGCAGGTCGGTGATCTCGTAGCCGCGCAGGCGCAGCGAGCCCTCGTCCGGCAGCTTGTCACCGTCGGAGAGCAGATAGCCGTGCACGTTCGAGATGTTCGTCATGCCCGCGAGCACGCCGGTGCCGTCGGCATTGCGCAAGCCTCGCTTCACGCGGAACTTCTCGTAATAAGATGGGTCGATGTAATTGATTCTCTCGAACTGCTTATAGAGATCGATACGCTCGTCGTTCATGCGCGTCACCTTTCATTCTCGTTTCACCATGATAACGCCTTGCAACGCCTGACCGCTCAACGCTCCCGGGATTCGGCAAATCTGCGCGAGAATGTAACCTGCGCGCAATAAGGAGAAGAGGGCGCCCCAGAAAATGAGGCGAAACAGCCCTTGCGAAACGGCGCGCGAACAGGCGCGACACACTTGTCCGCCATTTTTTTGAAAAAAGTTGTTGACACCTTCCTCATCCACTGGCATAATATCCGTTGCTGTTTAGAAGTGCGCCATTACCTCAGCTGGATAGAGGGACTGACTACGAATCAGTACGCCGGGGGTTCGAATCCCTCATGGCGCACCATTTCAGCTTATTACTCCGCAACGATTGGGTCACCAACACGTGCGGTTTTTTTATTGTTGGAGGAAAGGTCCGTACTTGAAGGTTCGAAAACATAAGCCTCACAGTATGTAACCCTTCGGCTCCCCGCGTCGGCAGTCGAGGGTCGACTGCAATGCGCCAGGCCTGACAAAGATTTTACCTGGGAATATTCCCCCGAGTGGTACGATTCCAAAGCACGGCCTAACGGCGCATCAGAACGTAAGGGAGCGCCATGCTTTATCTATCCCAAATGCTGGGGAAGCCCGTTGTGGATTCCGCCGGCGAGAAAATCGGCACGATCTCCGACCTCGCAATCTCAACCGGCGAGGTCTTCCCCCGCATCACGAGCCTCGCCTTCCAAGGGCCGGGCAAAGTGCCCTTCATGATTTCCTGGCGAAAGTACGTCGACGAGTTCGACGACGAGGGCATTAAGCTTTCCGTCGATTCGCCCGACATCCGCTTCAGCTACCTGCAGCCTGACGAGGTACTTCTCGCGCGCGACCTCATGGATCGCCAAATCGTCGACACCCAGGGGCTTAAGGTCGTGCGCGTAAACGACCTCAAGCTCTCGCAGTCGGGCACGCAGTTGCGACTCCTCGGCGCTGAAGTGGGCATTCGCGGCATCCTGCGAGGGCTTGCCCCCTGGCTCGAGCGCGCCGTCGTCTCCGTCGCGAAAACCTTCCACAAGCAGATCGACGAGCGCATCATCGCCTGGAACTATATGGACCTGCTCGACCGAGACCTCTCGGAAGTGCAGCTGTCCGTCACGCACAAGCGCCTCGACGAGCTGCATCCCGCCGACGTCGCCGACATCTTGGAGCAGCTCGATCCGCAGCAGCGCGCGAACGTCTTCAAGCACCTCGATGAGAGCCAGGCAACCGAGGCCATCTCCGAAATGGAAGACGAGTACCAGGCCGACTTCATCGAGGACCTCGACGACGCCAAGGCCGCGAACGTCCTCGGCAACATGGATCCCGACGACGCTGTCGACATCGTCCGCGACCTCTCCTACGAGAAGGCCGAAGCGCTCTTACGCCTGATGGGCGTGGAAGACGCCGCCGAGATTCGCCGCCTTTTGGGGTACAAGGACGGCACCGCGGGCGGTATGATGACCACCCAGTTCGTCGCCGTGCCGGAAACCTTCACCGTTCGCGAGACGATCGAAGTGCTGCGCGAGCTGCCCGAAGAGCATCCGACAGTCCACTACGTCTACGTGCTCGACGAATACGACAAGCTCGTCGGCGTGCTGTCGCTGCGCACCCTCGTCCTAACCGACGACAGCAAGGTCATGCACGACATCATGTACACCGACCTCATCACCGCCTCCCCCGACGAGACGGAAGACGACGTGGCGGCGGACGTCTTCAAGTACGACCTCCCCGCAATGCCCGTCGTCGACGAGCGCGGCAAGCTTTTGGGCATCGTCACCACCGACGACGCGTGGGATGCCATCGAAGATGACGTGAGCGGCGATAAGACGAAGAAGAGCGTCCTGCTCGGCCTGGGCGCCACTGCGGCGGCTATCCTCTTTTTGGTACTCTACACGCTCGTGCTGTTCCAGATCATCGGTTATTCCTGGAGATAAGCCATGGTGTTCGGAAAAAAGAAAGCGGACGCTGCGAAGAGCGCGGCAAAGACCCTTGCCCCCATCCCCGGCAAGGCCTTCGGCGTCAGCGGCAAGCAGAAGAAGGCGACGGGGGCAGCGCTCCCCGACAAGGCGAGCGTTTCAGAAACCGACGGTCAGGACGGCAAGAAGAAAAACCGGCTGCTGCTCATCCTCGCCGCGATGGGCCCTGGCATCGTCACCGCCATGGCGGGC
This sequence comes from Ellagibacter sp., assembly GCF_048412355.1. NCBI lineage: Bacteria > Bacillati > Actinomycetota > Coriobacteriia > Eggerthellales > Eggerthellaceae > Ellagibacter > Ellagibacter sp. Next base: position 10,621 of record NZ_DBFSAP010000043.1, on the reverse strand, counting down.
AACGACGCGGGCGGCATCTCGACGTATTCCACGGCGGGCGCGAAATTCGGCTTCACAACGCTGTGGGTCATCCCCATCATGTGCATCCTGCTCATCGTGGTGCAAACGACCGCAAGCCGCATGGGCGCGACCACCGGCAAGGGCTTTGCTGCGCTCATCCGCGAACGATTCGGCATTCGCCTCGCGGCACTGGCCATGTTCGCCCTGCTCGTCGGCAATGTTGCCACCACGTTCTCCGAGTTCGCCGGCATCGCGTCGGGCATGGAGATGTTCGGCGTCTCGAAGTACATCTCCGTTCCGATCGCTGTGGTGACGGTCTGGCTGCTCATCGTCGGCGGCAGTTACAAGCGCGTGCAAAACGTGTTCCTCGCGCTGTCGTTCGTCTTCGTGACCTATATCATCGCGGCGGTGCTCGCCGGGCCCGACTGGAACGATGCTCTCACCTCGACCGTCGTTCCGCAAATCACCGGCGGCGTGAGCTGGATATCGCTTGTCATCGCGATGATCGGTACGACGATCGCCCCGTGGATGATGTTCTTCACGCAAAGCAACGTCGTCGAGAAGGGCACCACGACCAACGAGCTCTTCGAGCAGAAGATCGACGCCGTATCGGGAACCATCGCAGCCTGTCTCGTCGCATGGTTCATCATCGTGACCACGGGTGCCGTGCTCTATCCGCAGGGCATCGAGGTCGACAGCGCCGAGGCGGCAGCGCGCGCCCTCGCCCCGTTCGCTGGGCAGTACGCCGAGGCGCTCTTCGCCATCGGCCTGGTCGCAGCCTCGTTCCTTGCAGCCTGCGTTCTACCCCTCACCACGGCTTTCGTTATCTGCGAGGCATTCGGCTGGGAAGCAGGCGTGTCATTCAAGTGGCGCGAGGCGCCCATGTTCAAGAGCATCTTCACGTTCGTTATCATCATCGGCGCCGTGGTCGTGCTCATCCCGAACGTCAACCTCATGGGAATCATGCTCACGGCCCAGTTTGTGAACGGCATCATCCTTCCCGTGCTCCTCGTGTTCATGGCCATCATCGCCTCGGACAAGCACATCATGGGGGCTTTCAAATCGAGCCGCCTCTCGCAGATCCTCATCTGGGTGACGGTCGCCATCGTGACCGTGCTCACCGTCGCGCTCCTCGTGATGCAGGTGCTCGGCATCGAATAGCGCGAGGGCCCGCAAGCAGGGGATGTCGGGCGCGCCGATGCAAGCAGGGCTCATGCTTGCTCCCTTTGAGGCGAGAAGCTCCATCCCCGTAAGAAGTGAATCCCGCCAATCGGGAAGGGCTGGCAGCGCGATTGCCATCGCACTGCTATATCGTTTAATAGGATTATTTTTCGATAGAATTGTTTGCACTTTTTAATATCCAGCTATAAGATTATTCTCCCTTACGCAGATAAAACAAGAATGGCGGCCTCCTCTCGGAAACCGCCATTCTCGCATAGCCTTTGGGGCGCGCCCCTCAAGCCGCTATTTGCCAATGAGAAGCTATGCCGTCTCGCCCTTCTTCACGCCGAAATTCAGCTTGTGAAGTGTAATCACTGCAACAACGATGATGACCACACCGAGCGCGAGCGAGATCCACGGATTGCCCGTGAAGCCAGCCACGATGTAGCAGATGAAGCACGCGATCATAACGAGCGTCGCGTAGGGAATCTGCGTGGCAACGTGGCGCAGGTGGTTGCACTTTGCGCCCGCAGAGGAGAGGATCGTCGTATCGGATATCGGCGAGATGTGGTCGCCATAGACTGCACCCGCGAGCGTTGAGCCGACAGCCACGAGGAACAGCGGGTCGTCGGTGGGGAACACGCCGATCACGATGGGAAGAATAAGCGCGATCGTGCCCCAGGAAGTGCCCATGGCGAAGCCGATGAACGCCGCCACCAGGAAAATGATCGCAGGCAGAAGGGTAAGCCCCACGCCAAGCCCGTTCAGTACGCCGCTCACAAACTCGCCCGTTCCCAGCAGATGACGGCACAGGCCGCCCAAGCTCCATGCCAGAACGAGAATCATGATCGCGCCAACCATCGAGCGCACGCCCTCGGAGATGCCTTCCACAAAACCCTCGAGCGTCGTGAGCTTACGGGGCAGGAACATCGCAGCCGAGACCACGAGTGCCACACAAGATCCGATGCACAGGCCCGTCACCGGGTCCTCGCCGACAGCGGTGGCGAAGTCGACGCCCTCGAAGAAGCCGCCCACGTACATCATGCCGAGAATCGAGAACACGATCAGCACGACAATGGGGACGATCAGGTCGAACACGCGGCCATTCTCGGAGATGTTGAGTCCCTTGTACTCGTCAATCGCGCCCGACGCTGCGTCGTCGATGTCGGCCTCCTCGGTCACAACCGACGGCACGCCCGGATGATCGCCTTCGTATGCTTCGACGTTTTTCTCGGGAAGACGGGTCGTCGAAACCGCCGCAAGGGCGCTTCCCTCGCGCGGAATGTCGTCGGCATCGTGCCCCTGGGCGCAGGCTTCCTCGGCCGCGCGCATCGAGCCGTAATCGAGCTTCGTAATCAGCATGAAGAACACGAAGAAGATCGTGAGCAGGGCGTAGAAGTTATAGGGGATGGACTGCACGAACGTCGAGAAGCCGTCTTCTCCCAGATAGCCGCCCACGGCAACCGCCCAAGAAGAGACCGGCGCAATGATGCACACAGGCGCCGCCGTGGAGTCGATGATCCACGACAGTTTCTCGCGGCTGATATGGAAGCGGTCGGTGATGGGACGCATGACCGCGCCGACCGTCAGGCAGTTGAAGTAGTCGTCCACGAAGATGAGAATGCCGAGAACCGCCGTGAGAACCGACGCAAGGCGCGCGTTCTTCACGTGCTTCGACACCCACTCGGCGTAGGCGCGCGAGCCGCCGGCGATCGCGATGACCACCGTAAGCGCGCCCAATAAGGCAAGGAATAGCAACAGCGCTCCGTTTTCGGCGATCTGCGTCGCCATCATTCGTGGAACCATGGTGAACGCCGCGATGAACTGATCGACGCCAACCCCCGCGAGAGTGAACTGGTAGATCACCATGCCCATAAGTACGCCGATGGTGAGCGACGAGTACACTTCCTTGGTGATGAGCGCGAGCCCGAGCGCCAAAAGCGGCGGCACGATTGACCAAGCGCCCGTACTGATAAGGTCGAAACCTTCCACAGGAACCCCTTCGTTGTGGGCGGATACTTCCCCTGCATAATTGCAGGCCGTTTCAGTATGCCTTGAATTTTCGGCGACGGGGCGCACATGTGCGTTTTTTTCGGAGAATGAAACAAGGTTTGCGGGCACTCTATACTTGCAGGCATGAACACGAAAGCAGAAATCAGGAGCCTCGTCATCGCGCGGCGCAACGCCATCCCCGCCGATGAGCGCATCGCTCGCAGCGAGAAAGCGTGCGAAGAACTCACGCGATACTTCGGCCGTACAGTTGCGCCCGGGGCGCGCATTGCCGTCTACCACGCGCTGGGAAGCGAGGTGGACGTTGCCCCGTTCGCGAAAAGCGCCCGCTTGCATGGGTGGACCTGCGCCTTTCCCGTCATGGTGCGAAACGATAACGACGCCAAGGCCCGCATGACGTTTTGGGATGTCCCCCTCGACGGCACGCGACGCGCCTTCTTCGACAAACCCGCCCGCGCCGTTACCCCCGATGACCCCTCGCTTGCCGGCTGCACGCCATGCGGTCCACGCGAAATCGACGCCGTTGTCGTTCCGATGGTCGCCTTCGATGCGGGCAACATGCGCCTCGGCTACGGCGGCGGCAACTACGACCGCTTCCTGCGCGAGCTTCGAAGTGACGCCGTCGTGTGCGGCATCGCCTTTCGGGAACAAAAAGTCGAGGCAGTCCCGACCGAGCCGCACGACCTCGCCTTGCCGAAGATCATCGCCGCCTAAACGCAAGAGGAGACCGCCGAAACGAACGGTCTCCTCTTTCAAAATCAACTTGAAGCGCGGGCCCTTCAACGGGCCCTTCAACAGGGGCCTTCGCCAGCAAGGCCTTCGCAAACAGAACGACTATTCCGCAGAAGCCGCTTTCGCTTCCCTTTCCTTTTGCAGATGCAGTTCGCGGACGTACTCGCGATCGATTGCGCCCTCCGCGCTCGGCGGGTTCACATTGAAGGGCACTGGCTTGGTGACGAGGCTCACCAGCGGCACGATGACGAGTGAGAGAATCATCGCGATGGCGCCGCAGTTGATGGGGCTCGCGATAAGCGGCGTGCCCACGAATCCCAAGATCATGTTGCCGGTCGTGAGGCCCACGCCCACGATGAAGCTCGCCCATACGGCGGCCTTCGACACGCGGCCCCAGTAGAGGCCCCACAGGAAGGGACCAAGGAACGCGCCGGCGAGCGCGCCCCACGAGATGCCCATGAGCTGCGCGATGAACGTAATCGAGGAGTGGTACTGCACGAGTGCGAGCGCCGCCGAGATCACGATGAACACGATGATGAGCACGCGCATCGTTGAGAGCTGGCCCTTCTCGCTCATATTCTTCACGACGTTACCCTTGAGCACATCGAGCGTGAGCGTCGAGGAGGACGTGAGCACGAGCGAGGACAAGGTCGACATGGACGCGGAAAGCACGAGCACGATGACGATGCCGATAAGCAGATCGGGCAGGGTGGAGAGCATCGTGGGGATGATCGAGTCGTAGATAGGCTGGCCGTTCGCGCCCATCTCGACCTGGCCGGAGTACAGGCGACCAAACCCGCCCAAGAAGTAGCTGCCGCCCGCGACCACGAAGGCGAACAGCGTCGAGATGATAGCACCCTGCTTCACCGCGGGACCGCTCTTGATGGCGTAGAACTTCTGTACCATCTGGGGAAGTCCCCAGGTGCCAAGGCTCGTGAGAATGCACACGCCTAAAAGGTTCAGCGGGTCGGGGCCGAACATGCTCACGAACGGGCCCGCCATGTCGGGCGCCAAATCGGAGGACATCTGCGAAAGCTCGGTGATCGCGGGCATGAAGCCGCCGTTGTTGAACAGAACGGCCACGATGACGGCGATAATGCCGACCAGCATGACGATTCCCTGCAGAAAGTCGTTCATCACCGTGGCCATGTAGCCGCCGACGACGACGTAGATGCAGGTCACAACTGCCATGCCGATAACGCACCACTCGTAAGGCAAGCCAAACGCCATGCCGAACAAACGCGACAGGCCGTTGTAGACGCTCGCCGTGTAAGGGATGAGGAAGACGAAGATGATGGCAGCGGCGGCAACGCGCAGGGCCTTCGAGTCGTAGCGGAGGCCGAAGAACTCCGGCATCGTAGTCGCGCCCAGGCGATGGGTCATCTCGCGCGTGCGCGGGCCGAGCACCCACCAAGCAAGCAAGCTGCCGAGAACGGCGTTGGCAATACCCGCCCAGAATGCGGCGATGCCGTATTTCCATCCGAACTGGCCGGCGTAACCGACGAAGACCACAGCCGAGAAATAACTTGTGCCAAACGCGAAGGCGCTCATCCAAGGGCCGACGCTTCGGCCGCCGAGCACGAAGCCGTCAACGCTTGCCGTCGAACGGCGGCAGTAGATACCCACGCCCACGGCAACGCCGATGAAGATGAGCACCATGCATAGTTTTGCGATCATTGCTGTTTCCTAACGATTCTCAAAGGGTTTCACGTGAAACGTTTTCACATACCGAGTTTGAACAGGGAAAACATGGAAGGCGCACACGACGCGAGACTTTCCTTGTCAACCTGCGCGCCCATGCGCGCAACGAGCCAGGCCTCGTGTGCTAGAGATATCGATAGGAATAATAGTAGTAGAGGGGTGCAGAAAAGACATCGGTCGCAGCCGATGCAACGGTGTGCGCAATATGTCCCTCACCAAAATTCATGCGGCTACTCTATCACACTATAGCGCTCGGAAAGGCGGGAAAATCGAAATCCTACCTTTTCGAACGAGATTCGTCCGCGAGCGCGCGGTCCCCTCTCTGCCGCGCGCGGGGACAGTCACGCAGCATCAGAACTTCTCGCCAAACACCAGACTATACATCTTCCTTGCTACGGGGCCGACAAGCGCCACATTTACGGCAAGAGCAGCCGGGAGAGTTGTCACGTACGTGAAAGCCCACAGCGGCAGCAAGTCTTGCGAAATACCAGCAGACAGCAGAGATGCGAAGAACGTCATGCAGGGAACCATTGCATTTACCTTGCAAAACGGGGTGATATGTGAGGCGATCCATCCAGTAGGAGACACTTTTTTCCGAACAAGCGGCATCAGCACGCGCTTCGCAACGACGTCGCCAATCGTAAGGGAAGCAACAAACGCGATAGGCCAGCGAAGAAACATTCCGGAAAGCCAGTCGAAAAGGGTGAAGTTGAACCAGGTGTGCAACGCGGTGTTGTACAGGCTCATAAGCGTTACCATGCCGCCCGTCATGAACAGCGCAAAAGTGAGCTGCTTGTGAAGCGGCCGTTTTTTCGTGGGGGCTTTTGCAACAGAAACATCACCTGTCGCATTTTTGTCAACATCGGGTGCGGAAACAGGAACAGCGGCGCCAAGGCGCACACTGCTTGAAGGCATGCTCAAGTCAGTCATGTGCGTGAATCTCTCTCTTCAATTAGTTTGGATTTCGCTAATTAACATACCAAAGAAAAAAGTAGATTCGAGCGCTTCACAAAACAGCCGAATTCTGCGCGGCGAATGGGGGAAAGCGCGCTGTAAATGGGAGAACCCTTGCCGCTCGCCGTCGGCGGACGGCAAGGGTCTCCTTCTAGAAAATCGACTTAAGCGGCCAAGTGTAAGCCTAGTAACGGCTGTCGAAGATACGCTTGGTCTTCTTCTCGCTACGCGGCAACTCGCCGATGGGCACACCCTTCGCCTCGGGAGTGCAGCCGATCTTCGCTTTGAAGATCGCCTCGAGCTCGCGCTCGCACTTCTCGCGGTCCTCGCCCGTGAGCGCGGTCTCGAACAGGAGCGTGATAACGTCGCGGCCGTTGATCGCCTCGATCATCATCTGGTACTCGGACGAGGTGCCCTCCGTGAAGTTGATGACTTCCTCGATCTGCGCGGGGAACATGTTGCATCCCTTCACCTTCACCATGTCGTCGGTGCGGCCGACGATGGTGTCGATACGCGGGTGATGGCTACCGTATTCGCAGGTGCAGGCGCCGGGGATGATGCGTGAAAGGTCGTGCGTGCGGTAGCGGATGAGCGGGGCGCCCTGCTTGCGCAGCGTGGTGAGAACGATTTCTCCCACCTCGCCGTCGGGCAGCACTTCACCCGTCTTCGGGTCGACGATCTCCACGTACACGAAGTCTTCCCAGACATGCATACCGTGATGAGCCTCGCAGGAGATGCCGATGCCCGGGCCGTAAATCTCGGTCAGGCCGTAGATATCGAAGATTTCGATGCCCAGCTCGTTCGCGATGCGATGGCGCATCTTCTCACCCCAGCGCTCTGAGCCGATAACGCCCTTCTTCAGGTCGAGCTTGTCGCGCAGGCCGCGCTTGGAGATTTCCTCGGCGAGCAGAAGCGCGTAGCTCGACGTGCCGGTGATGACCGTGGAATGCAAGTCCTGCATCATCTTGAGCTGCTTCTCGGTGTTGCCGGGCCCCATCGGGATCGCCATGGCGCCCAAGCGCTCGCAGCCAAGCTGGAAGCCGATGCCTGCGGTCCACAGACCGTAGCCTGGGGTAATCTGGATGCGGTCAAGATTGGTGATGCCCGCAGTTCGGTAGCAGCGCTCAAACTGGATCGCCCAATCGGTCACGTCCTGGGCGGTGTAGGGGATGATAACCGGCGTGCCCGTCGTGCCCGAAGAGCTGTGGATGCGCACGACTTCCTCGTCGGGAACCGCCTGCAGCCCGAGCGGATACACGCGGCGAAGGTCGTCCTTTTCCGAGAAGGGAAGCTTCTCGAAATCCTCCTGTGTGCGCACGTCAGCAGGATCGATGTCCTTGAATTTCTCAGCGTAGAAAGGAGAGCACTCCTTGATGGTGGAAAGTTTGGTGGTGATGAGCTTGAGTTGCTCGTCGGTCATTTGCATGATGGTCCTCTTCTCATGACATGGTCGCATTGTGACGCAACCGAAATGCATTGCGGCGCAGCGTGTGCTGCAAAACTGAGAGGCGCTTCAAGATCGTTGCGAAAATAGCCCAGAATGCTTTAAGGCTCGCTCACGAGTCTTGAAGCTAGAGCCATCGACCAGCCAACGCGTTGCGCGCGGCTGCGGAAAAGAGGATGTCGGCTGAGTTCGTCATAAGCCCATTGTAGGCGAACGGCCCGCGATTTCAAGGGCATGGGCCGTTTTGTGCGAGAGAGGGAAGAGCCAGCCCACCCCGAGCTACGAATTAACAGTTAGGCAAAATCAACCCGAGCCCCTCGCACCAGGGACTCGACACCCTCCACAGAACCAACGACGCCCCCGTTCCCGGCATCGGGGAACGGGGGCGTCGGTCTATGCGGGGGCGCTCGGGCCCCGGGCTATTTCGCGAACTCGATGTCGAGGACCGTCGCGATCTTGGTCATCTGGGACCGGTCGACCGTCTTGAGGGGGAGGGCCGAGAAGGTGCCGTCCCTGTTGTCCCACCCGGTGATGACCTCCCTGTGGTAGCACCAGGTCATGGCGTCGCGCGCCCACTCGGCGACGCCGTCCCAGCCCTCGACGGCGGGGGCCGCCATGCCCTCGACCCCCACGTCGGCGCCGAGCGAGCCGGCGAACCGGCGGGACATGACCGCCGCCTCCTGGCGGGAGAGCGAGTCGTTCGGGCGCACGGTGGTGTATCCCGACGAGGCGTCGCCCGTCATGATCCCCTCCCGCTTCGCCCAGTTGAGCGCCGCGGTGTAGTACTCGCCGCCCACGGCGTCGGAGAAGCCGGTCTCGTCGTCCTCGTAGAGGGAGGGGTCGGTCGTCGCCCCTGAGCCGGGGTTCGCCATGCGGAACAGGACGGTGGCGAACTCGGCGCGGGTGACGTCGAGGTAGGGCCCGAACCTCGAGGTCCCGCTGTACCCCCTCATGATCCCCGCCCTCGCCACGTAGGTGAAGTAGCCCCCCGTGACGTACCACTCCTCGGTGCCCACGTCGGCGTAGTCCACCCCGAACAGCAGCAGCTCCATCGCGTCGGCGGCGCTCACCATGCCCGCCGCCGTCTCCTCCGGGTCGGGGAGGGGCGCCGCGCCGCCGACGATGGCGTCCCTGACCTGCCGGGGCGTGGCGCCCGGGTCCATGGTGTAGAGCAGCGCCGCGACGCCCGAGACGATGGCCGCGGCCATCGACGTCCCCGTCTTGTAGCCGTAGTCCCCGCCGTCCACGGTGCTCCACACGCAGTACCCCGGGGCGCTCACGTCGGTGCCAGGCCCGTAGTTGGAGTTGGGGTCCTTGCGCCCCTCGGGGTTGGCGCAGACCACCGAAATGCACTGCTCGTAGTCGGAGGGGTAGTGCGCGGCGCTCGAGGCGCCGTTGCCGGCGGACGCCACGACGGTGAGGCCGTACTCGTCGAGGGCCCTCCCGAGGAGCGCGGCCACCGTCGGCATCGCGTTGCGGGAGCCCAGGCTGATGTTGACGACCCTGATGGAGTCCTCGCCCGAGTCGATGAGGCCGAACAGGTAGTCGAACGCCGCCTCGATGGCGCCGGGCGCCGTCCTGCCGGTGGCGGGGTCGATCGCGTTGATCGGCAGGACCCTCGCGTCGTAGGACACGCCCGCCGTGCCGATGCCGTTGCCCGTCTCCGCGCCCACGATCCCGCAGACGTGCGTGCCGTGGGAGGCGATGCTCTCCCCTCCGTCCTCGGCGTCGACATTGGCCAGGACGTCCCCCTCGAGCGGGCCCCCGGCGACCGCGTCGTAGGCGTTCGCGAGGTCGAGGTTGCCGACCAGGTCGGGGTGGTCGAGGTCGCACCCCGAGTCGATGACCGCCACGGTCACGCCCCCTCGGGCGCGCGTGCCGTCGGGGTTCTGCATGTAGCTCCACGCCCCGGGGACCGCCGCATTCGCGAGGTGCCACTGCTTGTCCAGCTCGCCGTAGATCGGGTCGCCCGTCGCCACCTCGACCTCGGCGCCCTCGGAGACGTACTCCGGCGAGCACACGTACCCGAGCGAGAAGTCGACGACCCGGTCGTCCTGCGCGAGCAGCGACGCCGCCTCCTCTGTATCCATGCCCTCGGGGACGGGCACGCGCGCGAGGACGAGCCCGCCGAGCCAGTCCCCCGCGGCGACCGGCTCGATGCCCGTCAGAACGCCCGGGTCGCCGGCGTCCCCAGCGGAGGCAGGCGACAGCGAGCACCGTCCCGCCTGGTCAATCGATTCCGTGCCTCCCGAAAGGTTCCCGTTGGCCCCATCGAGAGCCTCGGCGAGCTCTTTGAGAGAGATACCCGCCGAGGCGACCTCGGCGTCTCCGTCGATCAGCGCGAGCAGCGTCCCGGGCTCGTAGTCGGCGTTTGCTTCAAGGGCTTCCATGTCGGAGAGGACCCTTTCGGCGGAGAGCCCTTTGTCGACGGAGGGGATCTGGGGCTCCCCAGGCGAAGGAGCCGCGAGCTCGGCCGCATTGTTAGCGCTACTGTAAAACCAACCATTTTCGCTAGCGTACTTTAACCATTCGCGCCACCGCATACCCGCCAATCGCGCCAACGCATTTTCACCAATTCGACCAACGGACCGCGGCATACGCTCATTTCCGGCCAGAGAA